>CAYZHB010000018.1:0-34128 GCA_964478245.1 uncultured Desulfobacterales bacterium
ACTTTTTATTAAATCATAAACGGGGCCGTCAGTCAAAGAAGGGGTGACGTTTGCCTTGACTTGCAGACTGTTTTTCATATATGGTCATCATAGCTACTTTGTGATTGTTTGATATTTTATTGGTTGTTCCAAAACCGGGGGCTGTGCCCCCGGTTACAACCGTCACCGATTGAAACACTGACGTGTTTTTGTTCTTCCGGCCTACGGCCGGAAAGCCAGGCCACCCGCTTTGCGGGTGGTCGTTGACTAAAATGTTGTCAGCAGGGGTCAAATGGAAACAGATGTTGTGGTGCTGTATGCAGACAGGCAGCCAATGGAAGGTGTCGCAGACCCGGGTCCTCACCAGATTTATCGCAATCCCGCTGTCTGTGTGGAAAACCGCCGTATAGACAGGCTTCACCCGGAAGAAATACGGGTGGAGATGCTGTATGCAGGCCTTTGCGGGACCGATATCCATCTCACCGCCAAAGACAGTGCAACCGGTTATATCAAAAGTTCGGCGCCGGCGTTTATCCCGGAAGAAGGACGCATCATAGGACATGAAGGGGTCGGAAGGGTCATGGCGGTCGGCGCCAATGTGAAAAATGTGCGGCCCGGTGCCTTTGTGACCTTTGAATCCATTATTGTCTGCCACTACTGTGATGTCTGCCGGAGAGGCCAGTTTAACCAGTGCCGCCATGCGGTATTGCTTGGGCTGGAGAAAGACGGGCTTTTCGGGGCGGTTGTGGATCTGCCGGCCATGCTGGCCCACGATGTGAGCCCGCTGATCAAAAGCGATGACGACCTGATGGCGTGCGCCTGTGTCGAGCCTGCCGGTGTGGCGTATGTGGCGTGCCGGAATACCTGCGTGGCGGCCGGCGACAGTGTGGTTGTTTTCGGTGCGGGGCCTATCGGCTTGTATTCCGCGATTCTGTGTGATACGGTCTTTGGCGCCGCTGACGTCCATATGGTGGAACCGGTGGCATTCCGCAGGGAGTTTGCGGCCCAATGGGTGGACAAGGTATATGACGTGGATGATTTTTTTGACAATTTCAGCGGAAACGCCGATGTGATAATCGAGGCGTCCGGTGATTTGAAAAATGTCAGCAAGGTATTCCGCAGAATCAATGCAAACGGGCGTATTGCGCTTCTGGCAAGGAGCGGAGAGCCGGTGGTTCTCGATGCAGTGGATCACATGATTACCAATGCCGTCATGATGATTGGGTCACGGGGGCACCTGTGCGGGGCTTTTTCGAACATTTTAAACCTTTACAAAAAGGGCCGGATTCCGTTGGCACAGATTGTTACCAGTGTGGTGGACGGTTGCGGGGAACTGAGTGAACTGCTGGTTTCCAGCAGTGATGTGCTGGACAAGAACTGCAAGGTGCTGGCGCGGTTCAACAGCGGGGTAAAGAGCGCATGAAACATTTGAAAAAGCGGGTGATGGTGACCGGCGGCGCCGGTTTTGTGGGATCTCATCTGTGCGAACGGCTTCTGGAAGAAGGCAGTGAGGTGATGTGCGTGGATAACTGTTTCACCGGTACGAAAAAAAATATCTACCGGTTCTGGAACAAGCCGGATTTCGAGTTTGTCCGCCACGATATTACGTTTCCGCTTTATGTGGAGGTGGATGAAATATACAACCTGGCGTGCCCGGCCGCTCCGATCCATTACCAGTTCGATCCGGTACAGACAACAAAAACGTCGGTAAACGGCGCCATAAACATGCTGGGCCTTGCCAAGCGGGTCAAAGCCAAAATACTTCAGGCGTCCACTTCCGAGATCTACGGAGATCCCGAGCAGCACCCTCAGGTGGAATCCTACTGGGGCAATGTGAACCCCATCGGATTCAGGTCCTGTTATGATGAAGGCAAACGCTGTGCGGAAACCCTGTTTTTTGACTATCACCGGCAGCACAAACTGGACATAAAAGTGGCGAGAATCTTCAATACGTTCGGTCCCCGGATGCATCCCAATGACGGGCGGGTGGTGAGCAACTTTATCATTCAGGCCCTGCAGAACCAGCCGGTGACCATTTTCGGCGACGGGAGCCAGACAAGGTCTTTCTGCTATGTGGATGATCTGGTGGAGGGGCTTATCAAACTCATGAACACGGGCAGTGATATCACCGGCCCTGTAAATCTCGGGAACCCCGGAGAGTTTACCATTCTCGAACTTGCCGGAAAAGTGATTGAATTGACCGGTTCTGAATCGGAACTGGTGTTTCAGCCCCTGCCGGCCAATGACCCTGTCAGGAGACGTCCCGATATTTCCCTGGCAAAAAGGGCCCTGGACTGGGCGCCCTCAGTTTATCTCGAAGAGGGACTCAGGCGGACCATTGATTATTTTAGAGAACTTCTGGCGCAGGATTGAGACAGGATTTCTCATATGGCCTGTTGCTGGCCTGTTGCGGCGTGTCCTTTTTTGTATGCAAATGCAGACACCTCAAGCCACCCGCTTCGCGGGTAGTCGCTGACTTGCGGTGAGTCCGTTATATGGTCCTGTCATGGGGGCATGCATCTTCATTTGGCGGGGAACTTTCTAAAGAGGCGTGATCCAATGGAAAACGAGAGCAGACTGATGAAACTCAGAGAGGAGATGTCCCAAATTAATACCCGACTGCTTGAGGACCTGAATGCCCTGTTCAGGGTGTCAAAGCAGATCGGCAGGGAGAAGGACAGTCTCGGCGTTCCCTATTTCGATCCGGCAAGGGAATCGGAAATGCTGCTTGACATACAGAAAAAGAACAGGGGACCGGTTTCCCAGGATATATTGAAACATCTTTTCAAGGAGATTTTCAAAGCCTCGGTTGAAGACATGGGCAAAGAGTCCCTCAACAAATTCATGGTCAGTAAGGGCGTTTCCGGGAAAGACAGTGTGATCGATATCAAGGGCCTCCGCATCGGGGGGGATGAGAAACCGGTTGTTATCGGGGGACCTTGTGCCGTGGAAACGTATGACCAGTTTTACCAGACAGCCGGGGCGCTTAAAAAAATGGGGGTGAAACTGCTCAGGGGCGGTGCGTTTAAACCGCGCACGTCCCCGTACAGCTTTCAGGGGCTTGAAGAAGAGGGACTCAAGATTATGCGGCAGGTGGCCGACGAATTCGACATGCTCGTGGTGACCGAGGTGCTGGAACCCGGGACGGTTTCACTGGTGGAGACTTATGCGGACGTCATACAGGTCGGCACGCGGAATATGCAGAATTTTCCGCTGCTGAAGCGGATCGGCAAATCCAGGAAACCGGTTTTGCTGAAAAGAGGCCTGATGGCAACCATTGATGAATTCATTCTTGCGGCGGAATATATTTACCTGGGGGGCAACCGGGAGATTATCCTGTGTGAAAGGGGGATCCGGACGTTTGAGCCGCAGACACGGAACACCCTGGATATCTCGGCGATCCCCATATTGAAAAAGGAGACGGTGCTGCCCGTTGTGGTCGATGTGAGCCACAGTACGGGCAGAAAGGATATTGTCGCCCCGCTGGCAAAAGCGGCAATTGCTGCCGGCGCAGACGGCATTATGGTAGAGTGCCATATCGATCCGACAATTGCCCTGTCGGATGCCAACCAGCAACTGACGCCCGTGGAGTTTGAAGAGATAATCGGCCTTTTTGACAATCGTTCAAATTCGGAATGATACAAATAACAATTGAAACCTGAAGTTATCCGGCAGGGTGTGCGGCGTTGAAAAATTTTGTGTTCAACAATTCAAAAGGGTTTGAAAGCAGTTCGTTTAACAGCACCGAGCCGTTTCTCATGACCCTTCTCCGTGTTTCAGACGCACTCACGGGAGTTTTGCTGTTTACCGTCATCATGCATTTTTCCGAGACCCGGGGTCTTATTGTCTACAAGGCGGATCTGGTCATCTTCTTTTTTATAATCGTCTTTTTCCATTTTCATCACATATACCGCTCCTTCCGGTTTTCTGCGATACAGTACGAAATCTACCAGATTGTCTTTGCCGCTCTGTCTCTTTATATCGTTTTGCTTTTTATTGCTTATATCGGGGGGGTGCTGGCGGCATTGCCGAGAGGCCACGTGCTTCTGTGGATGGGGCTGTGGCCCTTTTCGATCTCGGTTCTGCGCCTGATGGCCCGGAAGGTTCTCCGCATTATCCGGGTGAAAGGGTACAATCTGAAAAAAGCGGTTATTGTGGGAAATGGGGGCGCCGGCGTGAATCTTGTGGATCATGTTCAGAAAAATCCGTGGTCCGGCATCCAGATCGTGGGATGCATGGTGGACACTCCCCATGACAACGGGATGCTCGAGATTCTAAAAGATATTGATATTATTGAAGATGTCGAGGATCTCCACCGCTATGTCCTGGAAAATCAGGTCAATATCGTTTACTTTTCCATGAGCCGGTATGACAAGGATGAGGTTCAGAACCTCTTCAGCCGGTTTGAGGATATTCCGGTTTCCATTCATTATATCCCGGACATCCTTTTTCTGGACATGATCATCGGGGGCGAAGTGGTTTACTTTGACAGGTGGCCGGTGATCGTGTTGAGAGGTTCACCGATCCGGGGCGTTTCCAGGCTGATCAAACGCCTTTTCGACGTGACCGTGGCCGGCCTGGCCATTGTCGTGCTGTCTCCGCTTATGCTCTGCATTGCGGCAGCGGTAAGACTCACCTCGTCCGGGCCTGTTTTTTTTGTCCAGCACCGGTACGGGATCAACGGCAGGCGAATCACCGTATACAAATTCAGGACCATGACGGTGATGGAACAGGGCGCGTCTTTCAGCCAGGCAACCCGGAATGACCCCCGCATTACAAGAGTGGGTTCGTTTCTCAGGAGAACCAGCCTGGATGAACTTCCCCAGTTGGTCAATGTGGTCCAGGGTCGGATGTCCCTTGTGGGTCCCCGCCCTCACCCGGTGGCAATGGATGAGTCTTACAGAAAACTTGTGTCCGGCTATATGATCAGACGCGAGGTGAAACCCGGTATAACAGGGCTCGCCCAGGTCAAGGGGTTCAGAGGCGAGACAGATACCTTAGAGAAGATGGAAAAGCGGGTTCACTATGATCTGATGTACATCCGGGAATGGTCCTTTATGCTGGATATCGAACTTATCATCCGGACGGTGTTTGTTTTCCTTTTTCAGAAAACGGCGTATTAACCAGGTTCAGCACAAATGTAAAGGGGATGTGATGACATTAATTGAGATGCTGGGAAAAAACGCAGAGAAATTTCCGCAGAAAACGGCCCTTATTTATGAAGGAAGGCCGTATACCTACAGCCGGTTGTATGAGACAGTGATTTCTCTGGGCGGTTTTCTGACAGACATGAATTTTTCGAGAGGGGAGAGGGCGGCGCTTTTCATGGACAGAAAATCACCGGAACTTGTTATATCCTTCCTGGCCGTGGCCTGGTGCGGCGGTATGGCTGTGCCGGTCGATTACAACCAGCCGGTTGAAAACATTAAAAAGCTTGTCTCCATCATCGCCCCCTCGATGATGGTCGTCACCGACACATTGGTTGATAAATCTGAAGAGGCAGGGATGGCGTCAGGAACGGATTGTAAGATCGTTGTCGGCACGACCCCGGCAAGCGGGTACACACCGTTTGACGAAGCGGTTGAGACGGGCGCCGGCAAAAAGGAGACCGCCTGTCCCGAAATGGACAGAAATGATATCGTATATCTGAATCTGACTTCCGGCACCACCGGTCTGCCCAAATGTGCCGAAACCACCCATGACAATATTTACTGGAATACGGTTTCAGCGGTCAAAGACCTGGAGCTGACCCATGAGGATGTTCATCTGTGCATGTTTCCACCGTCCACCCATCCCCATGAACTTTTTGCCAGATCCCTCTATCTGGGCGGAACGGCCGTGCTGACCGACCACATTGCCCCGAAGTCGTTAACACAGGTGATAGAGGAGAACAAGGTGACCGCGATGATGGCGATCGCCCCGATTTACGCTAATCTTGTCAAGTGCCACAGGGGCAGCGGTTTTTCGTTCAGCACATTGCGGCTGGCGGAAAGCGGGGGAATGCACCTGGACCCTGTTATCGCCGGCAGTTTCAAAGAACGGTTCGGTCAGCCCATCGTGCCTGTGTGGGGCAGTACCGAAACGGCCGGTATCGCCCTTGCCATGCCGCTTCACCGGGAATTCAGAAAGGGGGCCTGCGGCAGGACAAGCAGTTTCTACGAGGCGAAGATAGTCGACGGAAACGGCGTCGAGCTCGAGCCGGGTGAGGTGGGGGAGATGATCATAAGCGGAAAGGGTGTCTGTAAAGGATACTATAACAATACAGCGGCGACCCGGCAACAATTCCGGGATGGCTGGTACTGGACAGGGGATATGTTCAGCCGGGATGAAGACGGATACTTCTATTTTCAGGGCAGAGAGAACGGAATGATGAAAGTCGGCGGCATGAAGGTGTTTCCGGTTGAAATAGAGGACTGCCTTGTGGCGCATCCCGCCATAAAGGAGGTGGCCGTGGTAAAGGAGACAAGCAGCATGTACGGTGAAATTCCCAAGGCGGTTGTGGTTCTGGAAGAGGGCGCCACGCTTGATAAAAAAACCATAAGAAAATACTGCGAAACCTATCTGGCCAAACACAAAGTGCCCAAAAAGATCGAGTTTATGGCGGCGCTACCGCGCACTCCCGGCGGGAAAATACTGCAGAAGGCGCTTTGTAACTGAGCAGGGGGGATCGGTGACGCAAGTGTACAGAAGTGTCTGCAGGGTATGTCACGGCGGGTGCGGCGCCCTTTTGGAGGTGACAGACAACCGGCTTGTCCGTGTCAAACCGGACAGGGAATCGCCTTTCAACCGGGGCAGGATGTGTGTCAAGGGGCTTGCCACGCCGGAAATGATGTACCATCCCTCCCGGATCCGCACCCCTCTGAAACGGACCGGGGAGCGGGGGGGACGGCACTTTCAGCCGGTCACCTGGGATACGGCCCTGACCGAGATTGCCGAAAAGATCGCCCGGATAAAACAGGAGACCGGTCCCGAATCAGTCGCCATTGGACAGGGCACCGGCAGGCACCATTTCATGCACGTTGTCCGGTTTGCCAACAGCCTGGGAACCCCGAACTGGTACGAGCCCGGCCTTGCCAACTGTTTCATCCCGCGGATAACCGCCTGCAATTTTATATACGGCGGTTTTGTGTCAGCCGATTATTACGGGGACACGCCGCCGAGAACCATTATCTTCTGGGGGCACAATCCGGTTGTAACCGGTCCGGACGGGGAACTTGGCTTCCCGGTCATGAGAGCCCTGAAGGCGGGGAGTTTCGGTATCGCCGTGGACCCCCGGCACACCGAAACCGTCTCCAGATGCCGCATGTGGCTGCCGGTAAGGCCGGGAACAGATTGTGCGCTGGCCCTTGCCATGCTCCATGTCATCATTTATGAAAACCTCTACGACAAAGCGTTTGTGGAGAAACGGACAGAAGGTTTCGAGGAGCTGAAGCGCCATGTGGAAGACTGCACGCCAGGGTGGGCGGAAGGTGTCACCGCGGTACCGCAGGAAAAAATAACAGCCGCCGCCAGGCGGTATGCCCTGGAAAAACCGTCTGTTATCGAATGGGGCGTTGCCGTGGAGCAGACCCCGAACTGTTTCGACACGGTACGGGCCATTGCCCTGCTGCGGGCGGTCACCGGCAATATCGACATACCGGGCGGGGACATATTCGGCAGCCATCTTTTAAAACCGTATCCGGTGCTGAAAGAGAAACTGCCGGAAGCGGCCGCCCGGAAACGACTCGGGGCGTCTGAATTCAAACTGCTCGGGGGGTTCCGGGCCGTTATGCCGTCGGCCCATGTGCCGGCCGTATTCCGGGCGATGCGGTACGGTGAGCCCTACAGAATAAGGGCTTTGCTCAATTTCGGCAGCAATCCCCTGGTGACGGTGGCAAATTCAGAAAATGTGTACCATGCGCTTTTGAACCTTGACCTGATCGTGGTGGCGGATATGTTCATGACCCCGACCGCCGCGCTGGCCGACTACATACTGCCGGCGGCATTCTGGCCGGAAGTGGACCAGATAATCGAAATCCCCTATGTGGCGGGGAATGCAATCATGGCCCAGCAGAAAACGGTCACGGTGGAAGCGTGCCGGCCCGATGAAGAGATCCTCGATGACCTTGCCGCAAGACTCGGGCTCGCGTGTGCCGGCGAGACACTGAAAGACATACTGGATTTCAGGCTGGAGAATACCGGCATGACATTCGCAGAGCTGAAAGAGCGGCACTGTTATTATCCGCCGGTGTCATACCGGAAATATGAAGCGGCAGGCCGGTTCAGAACCCCTTCGGGAAAAGTCGAAATCTATTCAAAATCGCTGAAGCGCATGGGGTTGGGCCCGCTTCCGGTTTACCGGGAACCGCCTGAAAGTCCGGTTTCAGCGCCGGAACTCTTCCGCAGGTATCCCCTGGTACTGACAACAGGCGGCAGAAGACCCGAGTTTTTCCACAGTGAGCAGCGGCAGATCCGCTCCTTGAGAAACCGGCATCCGTTCCCGGCGGCCCAGATCAATTCGGGCGACGCAGAAAGGTATGGTGTTTTTGACGATGATTGGGTATATATTGAAACGGCAAGGGGCAGAATACGGATGAAAGCCTGTGTAACGGACGACATTGCGGCCGGTGTGGTCAACATTGACCACGGCTGGTGGTTTCCGGAAAAAGAAGCGGCGGACTTCGGGATTTTTGAGGCCAACGCCAATATACTGACATCGGATCAGGCACCGTACGATCCCGCGTTCGGCTCTTACCAGCTGAGAGGTCTGCTCTGCAGGGTGCAAAGGGGTGAAGACAAATGAGAGTCTGGGTACTGAATCCACCGTATTTCAAACGTTTTTCAAGACCCCAGAGAAGTCCGGCAGTGACAAAGAGCGGAACGGTATATTTCCCCATCTGGCTGGCAAGCTGCACCGGTGTCCTGGAAGAGGCCGGTTTTGACGTGGTGTTTACGGATGCCCCGGCAGCGGATATCGATCTCG
Source organism: uncultured Desulfobacterales bacterium (assembly GCA_964478245.1). Taxonomy (GTDB): domain Bacteria; phylum Desulfobacterota; class Desulfobacteria; order Desulfobacterales; family Desulfobacteraceae; genus CAYZHB01. The sequence goes on from CAYZHB010000018.1 coordinate 8,942, forward strand.
TCCGTGTAACAGAGACGGCGGCGCAGATGCAGCCGCCCCTGGTGGTTGTGGATACAAGCACGCCGAGTATCAACAGCGATATGTCGGTCTGCCGCGAGATGAAGAAGGTTTCCCCCGCTTCGTTCATCGTGATGGTGGGCACCCATGTCAGTGCGGTGCCCGGCGAAACACTCACGAGGTGTGACGCCGTGGATGCGGTGGCGCGCAAGGAGTACGAGTATACCATCCGAGAACTGGCAGAGGTGATCAATACCGAACCGGCGGATATGAAAAAAGCGCTCCTTCAGGTGAACGGGCTCTCTTTCCGGGCCGGCGGAAAAATACATCACAATCCGGACCGGCCTTTCCTGGAAAATCTTGACGCACTTCCCTGGGTGAGCCGGGTGTACCACCGGCACCTGAACATAAAGGATTATTTCAATCCCAATGCCCTGTTTCCCATGGTAACGCTGATGACAAGCAGGGGATGCCCTTTCCAGTGCAGTTTCTGCGTCTACCCGCAGACCCTGACCGGCAGGCGGTTCCGGTTCCGAAGCGTCGGGGATGTGGTCGAAGAACTCAAATACATCAAACAGACCTTTCCGGGAGCCAAATCGGTATTTTTTGAGGATGACACCCTGTCCGCCAACCGGAAAAGATGCGCTGCATTTGCAAATGCCCTGATGGAAAGCAGTCTCGATATCAACTGGACCACCAACTCCCGGATCGACCCGGATCTTGAGACCCTGATGCGCCTTAAAAAAGCGGGATGCCGAACCCTGTGCGTGGGATTTGAAAGCGGAAACCAGGGGATACTCAATTCGATGCACAAGGGCATAAAGCGGGAAAAGATGTTCCGGTTCATGGCGGATGCCCGGAAGGCGGGTATTCTGATCCACGGATGTTTCATGGTGGGATTTATGGACGAAACCCGGGAACAGATAGAGGAGACTGTCAAGCTTGCCATTGAACTGAATCCCGACACGGTTCAGTTTTATCCGGTAATGGTCTATCCCGGGACGTCGGCATATGAAGCGTACAGAGAGAAGGGATGGATAACTGTCGACAGTTATGACGAGTGGCTGACACCGGAAGGCCTTCACAACTGTGTCGTCCGGAATGCGGAAATGAGCTCGGCCGAGCTTGTCCGGATATGCGATACGGCCAGGCGGCGATTTTATCTGCGGCCGAATTATATTCTCCGCAAGCTCTGGCAGATGGCCGGAAGTTATGCCGAAGCCAGAAGAACGGTCAAGGCGTTTCGAACGTTCTACAAGCACCTGCTGTTCGGGTCGTTAAGGTGACGATGATGCAGTATTCGGTTATCGTGCCGGTCTACAACGGGGAAGAGACGCTGGGCCGGTGTCTTGAAGCCCTTCTGGATCAGTCTGTATCTCCGTCCGAATACGAAATTGTGGTGGTCGATGACGGGTCCGGTGACACCACTGCTCAGATTGCCGCGGCATATGAGGTGCGGTACCTGCACCAGGCGAACAAGGGGCCGGCATCGGCGAGAAACAGGGGGGCATTCAGTGCCCGCGGAGAGGTCATCCTTTTTACCGATTGTGACTGCATCCCTGATCACAACTGGATCGAAGAGATGGCCAGGCCGTTTTCAGAAACCGATGTTTCCGGCGTGAAAGGGGCTTACAAGACCTGCCAGAAAAGCCTCACCGCCCGGTTTGCCCAGGCCGAGTTCGATGACCGGTTCCGGCTGCTTCAGAAAGCGGACCGTATTGACATGGTCGATACCTATTCGGCCGCCTTCCGAAAATCGGTTTTTATTCAGGCGGGCGGGTTTGACGCGTCCTTTCCCCATGCCAACAATGAAGATACAGACTTTTCCTACCGGCTGGCGGCGGCCGGTCACAAACTTGTATTCAACCCGTATGCCTGTGTATACCACCGCCATCCGGACAGCCTGACAAAATACCTGAAAATAAAATTCTGGCGCGGATACTGGCGGATCGTGGTGTATGCCCGGTATCCGGACAAGATGGCAAAGGATTCCTATACGCCTTACGTGATCAAATTTCAGGCACTGGCCGCAGCGGTGAGCCTGATCCTGCTGCCCCTGTGGCCGATCTCCCCTTTGCCGCGATATGCGGGAGTGTTTCTGGCCGGAGGCATCCTTTTTTCCGCCTTGCCGTTTTCAGTGGCGTCATTTAAAACGGACCGGACCGTTGGCATATTGTCACCGGTATACGTGTTTCTGCGCGCGTTTGTTTTTGCGGCCGGCAGTATGCGCGGGTGTTTTCGGGTGGTTTTCAAAAGCGGCCGTTTGAACAGGAAACCTTCCGGGAGCCGTTTGCACCGATAGCGTTTAAAGTCGCGTGAGGGCGGAACCGAATGAGGGGTATGTATATACAGGGCGGGAGCCCGTGGCCGTGGTTTGGAAACCACCAATGAAAACAGACGGTCAGGAAAAATTGCCGTCAAGCAGTATTTTTTGAAATGCCTCGTTTCCATTTGGTTATAAAGCACGATACAGGCGTATTTAAATTGACATTGGCCTGTTTTTGTAATATACATTGCAGGCAAAACATTCTTTCCGATTGAACAATGTAATCAAAGAGGCGGAGCTATATTTTTTATAATAAAAATAAAAAGTAAGAGCCGGAGCATTTGACGTTCTCTTCTATCGCAATTACTTGTTGCCGCACAAAGATCAGTCAATTCCGGCCGGATTGAAAAAAGTCGCCGCCTTTTTCCGGCAAAGCCGCTGATATTGACTGTTGGCAGGCAATATATATTGTACTGAAAGCTTTTTAGAACAAATTATGATGAGGTGAGCTGAAATGAGAAAAGATATTGTAAAAAAAGGTGTTGTTTTTCTGCTGGCATTGTGTTTACTTTTCCTGACAGTTCAATCGTGCCACCGCCGGCATGTTCCCCATAAAAAATGTCCGCCCGGCAAACACTGGGTTCCGGGACACCGCGTGCCCGGCGGCAAATGGGTGCCGGGACACTGTGTGCCGAACTGATTGGTTGTTTTCAAACCCGGGGCTATACCCCCGGTTACAACCGTCAACGATTGAACCACTTACGTGTTTTGTTTTCCCGGCCTACGGCCGGGTTCGATAGAGATGCGAATGCATACACTCCAAGCCACCCGCTTCGCGGGTGGTCGTTGACTTGCTTTGGATACATAACCATGCTGCTTTCCTGAAGATACGTTTTGCCGGGTACAGTCAGGTTTACGGGAGAAAAGTTGTCACGACCCGCACATAAAAGCTTTGATATTTTCCGGGTATATACCGCTGAAGATATATACGGGCGGTTGTCCCGTACACTCGGCAAAACCGTATACAAACTGCCGGCCGATCCGGGAGCCAAAATTGTGTTGAAACCCAACTGCAATGCAAACATGAACGCATTGACCGGCAACACAACGGATCTCAGGGTGGTCTGCAGTGTTATCCGGCTTTTAAAGGAACACGGCTACACCGATATAACCCTGGCAGAAGGCACCAACAGCGGTTTCTACAGAAACCGGATAGGGGTGATGCAGCGGCTCAAACTGGATGCGGCAGCTGACTATTACGGGATTAAACTCAAGGATCTCAATTATGACAAGGGGGTCGCAGTCTGTTTCAAAGACGGTGTGATGGCGCTTGTATCGGAAACCTGCCTGGAAGCGGACTGTTTTATCAACCTGCCGAAACTGAAGACCCATTTTGAAACAGGAATGAGCGTCTGTTTAAAGAATCTCATGGGATGCCTCGTGGGCCAGGAGAACAAAAAAAAGACCCATCTGGATCTCGCAGCCAATATTCTGCTTCTCAATTCGGCGCTTGCCCCCCACCTTCATATCGTCGACAGCCTGATTGCCATGGAAGGGCTTGGGCCGACCAGGGGAACCCCGAAAATGACCGATCTGCTTCTGGTGGGCAATGATCCCTATCTGCTGGATCTCGTTTCAGCCAAAGTGGCGGGATTCGATTGGAAAAGCCTGCCTGTTCTGGTCCGGGCGTATGACAACGGACTCATTACCGACAAGGATATCGGGACAACGGCATGGTCGGATCTGGAAAATCTTGTCACCTCTTTTGAACCGCCGCGGGCGGGACCTTTGGCCGGTTTTATTCACCATCCCAAACGTCAGAAATATTTCCTGGCAGTTAGAAATACCCCTCTTTTCAACTATCTGGCATCAACGCAGTGGTTCGGCGCCCTGCTTTTTATGACCGGCCTGAGACAGGATGTGTTCTGCGACAAAGAGATGGATATTGAACGGATCGTGTTTGATGGTGATAAATGTGCGGCATGCGGTCTTTGTGAAATGATCTGCCCTTTGGGGAAAGACCCCCGGTCTGTATTCACGCCCGGCACGCCGGCATCCTGCCTTAACTGCCTGTACTGCTGCCTGGTATGCCCTCAAAGGGCTTTTGACATTTCAGGCGAACTTGGATTCTTAAAAGAACAGATCAAACAGTATGACCGCCATCTGCGGCTGTTTTCAAATCGTTACAACAGTTCTGACAACCGGCTTGAGCCGGTTGATCTGGTGTCCTGGTCCAATGGTTAACAGAAACAGGATACGGTTTCCCGGAATTTTTTTCTGTTTTATCGCCCTTGCCGGCATCTGTTCCTGTGCCGCCGCCGAAAAGCGGTCGCAAAACAGCAGTTTGCCGCCGGCGGTGGCGGAACAATCAAGCGGCGATGCGGATGGGGGCAGTTATACCCTGGGTCCCGGAGACGCCTTTTCAATTAACGTCCTTTACCATGAAGATTTGAACCGCACTGTGAATGTCACACCGAACGGTTATATATTTTTGCCGCTTGCCGGCAGAATTAAAGCCGAAGGCCTGACAGCCGGCGAACTCAAATCCGTTATTGCTGAAAAGCTGGCCGCCTATATTGTCGATCCCCAGATCGATATCAATGTGGACACGGTGACAAATCTGCAGGTATATGTGCTGGGCGAGATCAATTCGCCCGGTGTTGTGGCCTATGCCGGAAAAATTACCGTATATGAAGCGATATCTCAGGCAGGGGGGTTTACCAACGATGCAGACAAAAAACATATTTTCTGCGTTGATCTTTCCGGCAGCCGAATCAAGCTGACAACCGTCAATTATGAAGATTTGTTCGACACCGGGAAAATAACGCCTTCACACTATTTGAAAAAAGATGATATCATATATGTAAAACCCAAAAGCATAGCCACCCTCGAGATTTTTATGAGGCGGGTCAATACGATTATAAGCCCGTTTACAAACGCTGCAAGGGGTATCGTGCTGGGGGCTGACGTATCTGATGTCTTCAGCGGGGATTACATTAAATATTAAATGATAAAAACACGGGAAAGCAGACGCTGTTTTCTGTCTTCTTTTTTGGCAAATTTATCGGGAATACGGGTATGCAGAGAAAGTTGGTTTTTATTGTATTGGTGCTGGCGTGCCTGGCTTTGTTTTCATGCGCGGCCAAAAAACCGGATACGGGTGATGGGCCGGTAGATGACAAGTCGTTTTCACAGCCGGCACATTTCATGCTGGGAGAAGGAGATGAGATTGAGCTTTACGTCTGGCGGCATGAGGATCTGGAGCGGTCGTTAAAAATCGATCCGGCCGGCTATGTTGCCGTCCCTTTCGCAGGGGAGGTAAAGGCATCGGGACTGACAGTGGCCGAGCTCAGGCAGAAAATTACCCGTCATCTGGAAAAGTACCTCAAAAATCCCCAGGTGGATATCAATGTCGCCAGTATCCGGAGCCGGCAGGTTTATATTTTCGGAGAAGTCAGTACGCCGGGGTCATTGGTACTGGATAAGGAAAAAAGGGTTCTGGCCGCCATTTCTCAATCGGGTGGGTTCACCAACGATGCGGATAAAGAAAAGGTCCTGCTGCTGCGCAAATCGGAAAACGGGGAGATCGGGGTTCACTCGCTGGACTGCGATTTTAAAAATGCGTCGGTCAAGCTGGCTTTGAACGCCAATGTCTATCTGAAAGATGGTGATATCCTGTTTGTCCCGCCGTTGAAAATTGCCAGCTTTGAAAGGTTCATGGTCCGGCTCAACAATATTTTAAATCCGTTTATTTCAGTTGAACAGGGGATTGCCCTGTGGCCGGATGTGTCGGATGCGCTGAAAGGAGAAGATAACGATGGGGACCGAATATACATCGGCAACTGACCGGCGCGGCCGGAAACGCATGCCGCCCGCTTGGCGGATAGCCGTTGACTCGGGAGGCCTCGGGTGATCATGTGTGCCTGCTGAACGGTTGTGCTCACAGCTTTTACAGTAGTACAAAAGGAAACCTATGGAATTTTTAAAGATCTGGGAGATATTGCTCCGAAGAAAATTGTGGATAATTGCTGTATTTCTTGCTTTTTTCTTTGCCGTATTTATCGGCACCAAGAAAATTGTCCCCACCTATGAAACAAGCTCCAAGTTATTGATAAAAGACGAAGGCGGGCTCTCTTCCCTGATGTCCTCACTCGGCCTGGCGGAGAGCGGTGGCAAATCGGACTCGGCAGTGAATTTTGAAACCCGGATCGCCCTGGCAAAGGTGAGGCCTGTTGCAGAGAAGCTGATCAGCCGGCTTGAGCTGAAGGATCGGGACGGTAAAGCCATGGATCCGGAAGACCTTGTTGAACAGACACTGATAAACAAGATTTTTCCCCGGCCTTTCATCAGTATCGAACAGTATGAAGAGGCTGAGATGATAGAAATAACCGCCAAATCTTCTGATCCCGAAGAGGCGGCTGAAATGGCGAACGAACTGGCCGGACTTTACATCGATGCCAGTCTGGAAAAAACACGGCAGGAGTTCAGGTCGGCAAGAGAGTTTGTGGACAGGCAGCTCGAGAATGTAAAGCAGGACTACCTGCAGTCGCTGGAGCAGTACCGGGATTTTATGGTGGCCCAGGAGACCCTCAATCTCAACGAGGAGATAGAGCAGCTTCTGGACAAGATAAATTCGATTGAGAGCAATCTGGAAAACAATGATATATTGATTGTCGAGTACGACAACAAGATCAGAAGCATTAAAAAGGAACTTTCCGAAAGAGACCTTTTCCGAAAGGAGAGCCGCCGGTTTGCCAAAAGCGAGTCTGTAAGCTCCCTGGAGAACAAAATCAATGATCTTTTGATCAGCATTTCATCCAAAGGCGTGGAACTTCAGAAAACGCATCCCGAATACAGGAAGCTTGACAAAGAGCTTGAAAAAACGAAATCCCTTTTAAAGGAAAAGGCGGCCTTTGAACTGAACAGTGAAAGCATGGGTATTGATCCGCTGGTGGATGACCTGGCGGCGGATCTGGTGAATGTGCATATCAACAGGGAAATAGCGGCGGCAAAGAAAGAAATACTCGAATCCTACCTCGGCAGGTACAAGGATGAGCTGTTTGAAATGCCGATGAAATATATCAAAGATGACAGGCTCAACCTGGTTCTGTCCGTCCATAAAAGCGCCTTTCAGGAACTGCTTCGGTACAGGGTAAAGGTGGGGGTGGCCGAATCGCTGACCCTTTCCAACATTAAAATCGCGGAACTGGCACAGCCGCCGGAAAAACCCGACTTTCCCAAAAAGGCGGTGAATTTCGTTCTGGCTGTTTTTCTCGGCACCTTTTTCGCTCTGGGGCTGGGGCTTTTTGTTGAATATGCGGATGTTACCGTCAAAAACCCGGAGGACATAAAACATCACACGTCATTTGTTTTTCTGGGAAGCATCCCCAAAGCAGGCATTTTTAAAAAGAAGAGGCTGCCTTTTGATCCAAAACCCGGCGATTGTCTGACGGAGGCATACAGAAAAGTGTGCAGCAATATCGAACACGCGTTGGTGGATAAACGGCCCGGCAGCATACTTGTTACCAGTTCCACAAGGCGCGAGGGGAAAACAACGTTCTGTGCCCACATCTCAGCTGCTATGGGCTCGAGGAGAGGAAAGGCGGTGCTTGTAGACCTGAATTTCCAGAATCCCGCTGTTCACAGGTTTTTTTTACTTCAGAATACATTGGGGGTAACCAGCATTCTGGGGCAGGGAGAACCACTTGATAATTGTGTGCATTATTCGGTCCACAAAAATCTTTCCGTCCTGACAAGCGGCCCTGCCGTATCGGACGCTTCCGGTCTCATAGAATCCGGCGTTTTCAGCGACTTTCTTTCAACGCTTAAAAAAGAGTTTGATATCGTTATAATCGACACCCCCCCATTGGCGGTGTCTGCAGATGCACTGGCCCTGAGCCGTCACGTGGACAGCATCATCCATGTGACGGCATCCGGAAAAACAACCATGCCGATGATCAGAAATGCCCAGGAAGATTTTCAAAGAGCCGGGGTGAAATTTTTCGGCATTGTCCTGAACAAGTTCAAGCGGTATGCGGTACTCCCTTTTTGCTGAGAGTATAAAACCAATCGCTTATGAAAAGGAGAAACATGGCCATGAAAGTTACATGGGGAATGTATATCGGGATAGGGATGTTTTTTGCCCTGACCTTTTCCGGGGGGCATGCGATTGCGGACATGCCGCCTGAAAAAAACCGGTCCTTTCAGGGCAGGGCCGGTGCTCACGGCAGGATTGATCCTGTAAAAGGAACCCTTCAGCAGGTAGCGGATGATAAACTCATTGTGCTTACCGCAGAGGGAGAAACAAAAGAGATCTTTATTGACGGGCGGACACGGTTCGTCAGGGAGGAAGAGATAACGCTTTCAGATATTGCCCCGGGGGATCGCCTTATGCTGATGCCCCCCCGGCCTCACCGGGGAGCGTCAATTTCGCCCCGCTTTATAAGGGTTCTCCCCGGGAAGGCCTTTGGACCCGAACCGGAGGCCGGCGATGAAAATTCTGGAAAACGGGATTTCCCGCCGGCCCATGGTCCCGATTTCCCGGAAGTGACGGGCAAAGATCCGCTGAAAGTCGTTTCCAGAAGCGGCGAAGAGACGGTTGTGAATGTGACCCGGGCCACAAGAATTGTGAGGGCGGTCAATATCGACCGTTTTGAACTCTCAGGGGGGGTGGATATTATGGTTTTTCCTCATCCCGGGGCTTCTCAGAGGGAAATCACGGCTTCACGGGTGGTTGCGGCAGGGGAGAAGTTTCCGGAGGAGAGAGCCGGTCGCCGCCCGCCGGAACCCGGGGCTGAAAGGAGAGAAATGGCGGCGGAGCTTCCGGTCAGGCCCGCTGATGCATCTTTATACCGGGATTCCCCGTTCGGCTTTTTATGCCCGCCGCCGCAGCCCGGATATCTGTTTGACCTGGGCGTTCACTGGTGTGCCCTGGGGCCCCGGATTGTTTCCTGGGAAGAGACAGAGAAGGAAAAAGGCGTGTATGATTTTTCCGGCAGTGACAAGAGAATATGCTATTTGAATGAAAACGGGCTGAATACCGTAATAGAGCTGAGACCTCTGAATCCGCTTTATGGCACCCGGTCGGTGAACAGCGGGCCGGCAGAGCCGGAGTTTCCTGAAGCGTTTCTTGAGGAGTGGAAAAAATTTGTGGGTGCCGTTGCGGAACGGTATGACGGGGACGGGGTTAATGATGCCGCCTGTGACTGTTTCATCAAGGATTATCAGCTGTACCACGAGCTTCTGCCGCCCATGGTAAAAAGATCGTCTTACTGGCGGGAAAACCCCCAGCAGTATGCCGAGTTGTTTAAGGCAACGTATGATGCCCTTCATTCGGCCTGCCCCGACTGCACGCTCTATTTTGCGGGCGGATTTTACAAGGACTTTATCCTGAAGGGGGAGAAGACCCTTGATGGCAGTGTCATGGAAAAAGACGGCTTTTATGCCGACATTTTAAGCATATTCAACCGGGATTACAAAAAAATGCCGCATATCGGTTTTGATTATCACTGCTGGAGTTTCTGGAATTACCGGGAGGATTCAGGGCCTGAAACATACACCCATCACCGGCAATATATTTCAGCCATCAGGAAATTATCCGAACGGTTCGGTTACGGAAAGAATATCAGTATCATTTCAAAAGAAGCGGGGGTGAACGGTTTTCTGGGAACCGAAGTGGATCAGGCGGTTTACATTGTGAAAATTTATGCCAGCAGTCTGGCCGCAGGCCAGAAGCACCTTTTCTGGACAAGTCTGGTGGAATATTCCCATGAAGCGGATTTTTACACCCATATGGGGCTCGTCTGCAACGATCGCAACAGGGGATATGCTCACCGGAAAGTCGGCTACTATACGTATAAACTCATGGTGGACAAGCTGGCAGGGTCCGATTTTGAGAATGCCCGCATGGTGTCGAGCAAGGACAGTGTGTACCTTTATAAATTTCCCTCCGGGAAGGGCGGCAAAACCGTTTATATCGCCTGGTGGGATGCGTTCGAACAACCGGATGAGAAGCGCAAACGGGTTACCCTGAAACTTGAGAATATGAAGGGGAGTGTATCCATAACGGATTCTGTCCCGGAGAAGAGCTCGGGTGACAAGTTTACGGACAGTGTTCATTTTCCCGTAAAAAAGGCGGATGTAAAGAACGGCCGTATAACGGTTTCCCTCGACCGGATTCCGGTGTTTATTGAACAGGGAAGCCTTCTTTCCCCGGCATATAAACTGAACAGCATCAACAAGCGTATCGGACTTTGACCCGGCAAATACAACAATATGCTGCAATGAGCTGTTACGCTTCATACCGGTATGTGCTCTATCTCCTTGTTTTGCTGGTCATGGCCGGCGCGGGCCTCGTGTTTGTCATCTCACCGCTTGTCAACTGTCTCTTTTACTGTCTGGGTCTGTTGTTTCTTGCTTTTTTCTGCCGCATACGCCTGGGATTTTATTTCGCCTCGGCCATGATATGGATGAATTCCCTCTATATTGTCTGGGACAGTGCCATTCTGGTGTCACCTACGGCAGGCGCTGCAAAACTGCCGGTGTACAATTTTATTATCGTTGTTCTTTTTGCGGCATTTCTTTTGTTCTGTGCCCTTAACAGAGAAAAAAATGCCGCCGGCACCAAGAGTAACCGCCTCCCCGGCACACCGCTTGAGGTGGTCGGTTTCTTTTTCGTTTTTTGGGTGACCCTTTCACTTTTCTGGAGTGTTTACCGGAACTGGGGACTGACGATATACCTGGAGCTGATCAGTGCATTTTTGCTGACATTGATGATGCCCCGTCTGTTGCAGAACAAGCAGGATCTTTGTCGGTTTCTTCTTTTCATGTTCTGGGTGGGGGTGGTCCTTGCCCTGCAGACATTCCTTTCTTTATGGTTTTACGGAGAAGTGATAAGTTTCGAGATTGCAGACAAGATGACATTCGTTTACAATCTTATTGTACAGAAAGGCCGGCTGGGAGGCTTTAACGGTATCAATCACGCCTCTACCGTACTTAACCTGTTTATTGTCTTGTCTTTTACCCTGATTGTTGTAAAAAAATATACATGGAAACATCATCTGTTCCTGCTGCTCCTTTTGATCGCCGAGATATTAACGGGGTCAAAAAGCGGCTTTTTCTCGCTTATTGTTGCACTGGGTATCATCATTGTTTTTCTGCCCCAGTTGAGATCAAAAAGAATTACCTGCGGCGCCCTGTTTTTTATGACAATTCTGGCCGCATTTGTCATTGCGGCTTCTTTTAAAGGGGCAGCCGTCAGGTCCGTGAATGTCGGTACAAGTTTTTCATATACAACGCGGCTTGACTGGTGGCATGCCGGCTTTATTGAGCTTTTTCATTCCTTCGGCATCGGGTTGGGGACAGGGGGATTTGCAGCCATCATATCGCCGATAATGTTCGCCCACAATATCTTTTTATCAGCGCTTTTCGATCTGGGCCTGATCGGGTTTTTTCTTTTTGTTACCATCTGCATATATACAGCGGCATCTCTTTACGACGGGTACCGGAAATGCGCCGACCCTGAACTGGCAGGGATTTGCGTGTGTCTTCTCGCTGCCAGTCTGGGCTTCTATCTCAACAATCTTGTTCAGGGTGATTACTATAACAGAATTTTCTGGTTTATGCTGGGACTGAATGTGGCGGTAATCAATATTGTTTCCAATTATGACGCACTTTCAAGAATGAGGGGTGTTTTCCTGCCCTCCGGCAGGGGCAGAACAGAGGAGACGGCATGAAAATAACGTTTATATCACTTGGCATATCAACTGATGCGATCGGACCGCGGATACTGTCTTCGATTCTCAGGCGGAAAAATTTTCAAACCCGGCTTTTGTTTCTTCCAACGCTGGCGGATGTAAGACGGCGGAAGACGCAGGGCAAAAAGTATAACTACAGCGAGCGCGTCCAGAGCGAGGCGGTCGAAATCTGCAGGGATTCAGACTTGATCGGGGTATCGCTCATGACCCACCATTTTTCAGTGGCGGAAAGCCTGACAAACCGGTTTAAACAGGAATTGTCAGCGCCGGTGTTGTGGGGGGGTATCCACCCCACGGTCCGGCCTGAAGAGAGCTTGAAAACCGCGGACCTGGTATGTGCAGGAGAAGCCGAATCCGCGATTGTAGAGCTGGCGGAAAAAATGAGAGACGGAGCGGATATGTCAGATATTGAAGGCATATGGCTGAAAAAAGACGGCCGGTTTGTTGACAACGGTTTCGGTCCCCTTGCCGGGGATCTGGACAGTCTGCCTTATCCCGACTACAGTTTTACCGATCATTACCTGCTCACAGGGGATAGCATCGAAAGAATGACCAAAGAGAACTGGCATCAGCACCTGATAAAATTTTTCCCGCCGATGAACCGCCAGAACAGCCCGGATCGTCCGGCATATCAGGTTCTTTCAGCAAGAGGCTGTCCTTTCAAGTGTGCATTCTGTGGAGAGACGCCGCTGGCGGAAAGGATTTACGGAAGGGCATATTTCCGTAAACGCAGTATTGATAACCTGATTGGTGAGCTGGCATGGGTGAAAGAAACGTTTCCGTTCATCGGTGAAATATGTTTTTGCGACGACACGTTTGCAAGCCGGAATATATCTGAAATAAAAGAGTTCTCGGAAAAATACAAAGAGCGGATCCACATGCCGTTTTATTTTCTTGTCTCCCCCGCCAATGTGTCAAAGGAGAAGTTCGACCCGCTCGTGGATGCCGGATTGACCCATGTGGGAATGGGAATCCAGTCCGGCAGCAGTCGCATCGTCGACTTGTACAACCGGCAGAAAGCGGGAGGTGTTGCCCAGTCTCTCAAGGCAGCCGAAATTTTAAATTCGTATAAGGACAGGCTGCTTCCCTTTTATGATTTTATTGTTGAAAATCCCTATGAAACAAGAAAAGACAAGCTCGAAACGGTGAAACTTCTGATAAAACTGCCGCGGCCCTATAGAACGCGGGTCTATTCTTTGAGTTTTTTTCCGGGGACACCGCTTTATGACAAGGCCTGGGCCGACGGTATTCTCGATTCCGACCTGTATGACAAAACGTTCGGGCAAAGAACGCAGGTGGGGTACCTGAGCTTCATAATAGATCTGAACATGATCAATATCCCGGGTTTTGTGCTGCGGTTGTTGATCGCCAGGCCGTTTTTGTTTATATTTGACCGGCCTGCGGGTGATTTTTTGTTTCAGAGGTTGAGGCGGGTGGTGAAAAATGTGGCCGACAAACTGAAACTATCCCAGAAAGGTCTGTCTTAAAGGTATATCATGTTTCCGAATGTTATCATTGCCGGGGCGCCCAAATGCGGCAATACGTCATTGTACAGGTATCTCGGTGATCACCGTCAGGTCTGCAGTTCCAGCATCCGGGAAACCCGGTATTTTATGGACAGGTCCTCACCCCTGATCAACCGGGAGACAAATTACTGGATTGACGGAATGGCGGGGTATGAAACGTTTTTCACCCACTGCGGTTCACATGACGGGGCAAAGATCGTTCTCGAGTCGACGCCCGATTATCTGTATCAGGAAATATCCCTCAGCGTTTTCTCCGGCCTCCGGTATAAGCCCAGACTCATTTTCATCCTGAGAAAACCGTCAGAAAGAGTGTTTTCTCTTTTCAACATCGCCAAACACAGATTCAGCGCATTTAAAAGACAATTCACCTTTTCAGAATTTGTCGAAAGGATCCTTGCAAAAAACAGCCGGTTTTATGAAAAATATCCCATCCACGCCGATGCCGTGGATAAGAGCAAGTACGCGGTCTATCTGAGAAGATGGTTTTCAATGTATGACAGAACCCGGATAAACGTGCTGCTGTTCGAAGATATGATAAAAGATCCGGAAGGTTTCATGAAAAATATTGCCGCAGACCTGGATATTGATCCGCATTTCTATTCCGGTTATGATTACCGGGTTCACAACAAAACCCGTCCGGTTCGGTCCTATTACCTGGAAAAAATCAACCGGAAGTTTTTCTCCGGTTATATCAGACAGACGGTTCACCGGTTCAATCTGAAACCGGGACCGATTGAAAAGACCCAGGCGGATATTGATACAATCGCCAGACTGGATGCCCTTTTTTCTCCCTACAACAAGCAATTGGCCCATGAATTCGGGATTGACACTTCAAAATGGGAGAGCCGGGTATCAGAGGAGACGGTTCAATGAATGCGGAAAATCCTCTGCTCAAATCATCAAGGCGGACCATCGGCCATAACTCGGCCTTTATCCTCTTCAGCAGGGTGACGGAAGTGGTTATCGGTATCGCCTCTTTTGCCATGCTTGCCCGATACTTTGATGTCGAGGTGCTGGGGCGGTATATTCTGATTGTGGCGTTTGCGCTTTTCGCCGGCAGGTTTATCAACTTCGGTTACTGCAGAATCATCACCAGGGAAATTGTCAGGGATGAACAATTCGGGGCCAACTGCTTTGGTATGTCGATCCTTGCGGCCTTTTCCGCTATGCTGTTACTGATTGCTCTCCCCTGTGGGGTCCTGCCGTTTGTCAATATTGACAGAATGACAGGCTACGCCGTTATAGTGGCGATATTCAATCAGTTTTTAATTGCAGCCGGACTGATTTCCATATCCGTATTCAATGCATTTGAGCGGATGGAGTATCAGCTGATTATCAAGTTTATCTTCAGCGTGGTTTACATCGGGCTTTTATCCCTGGTGATCGTGATGGATATGGGGTTTCTGCCTGTCTTTCTGGCCAGGACCGTGGCCAGTCTTTTCCAGGCCGGTGTCCTGCTGTTGTTTGCCGCTCGAAAATTTTTAAAACCCGTGTTTGCGCTGAGTTTGCACAAGATTGGCCATTTCTTTAAAGAAGCATGGCCTGTCGGGCTTTATGCGGTTCTTTTGACCTCTTTTTTTAAATTTGATGTGTTTGTCATCAATCAGTTAAGAGGGGTGGCCGAGGTCTCCTTTTTTGAACCGGCGCATCGTATTGTAATGGAGCTTCAGCATTTACCCATGTCATTTGCACTGGCGCTTTTTCCCCTGCTTTCCACCCTTGCACAAAAAGACGTACCCAGGCTCCGGTATGTTTTTTACAAGACCTTTAAGGTTATTTTGCTTGTCAGTATTTTGTTTGCCATACTGCTTGCCTTTTACGCTGAAACGGTTGTTTTTATTCTATTCGGAACCCATCTCGGGGAAGCGGCCCGCGCGCTTAAAATATTGTCCTGGACAATTCCGCCGCTGTTTCTGATCAATCTGCAGAGTCTGGTAATTGTCGCAGAGGGAAGGCAGTTCCTGAACATGGTAAGCGCCGCCGTCTGCCTGATTGTCAATATTGTGCTGGATTATCTGCTTGTTCCGGGATTCGGTTATATCGGCGCGAGCTGGGCCACACTGTTTTCGTACACACTTTTTTTCCTGTTTTCATTTTATTTTATAGGCGGAACAGTCGGCTTTACCCCCCTGCGTGATATTCTGCCCAAACCCATTCTCGTTTGCGGTTTAACGGTGGTGTTTTCGCTGGTGGTGCATCCAGGCGGCAGTAATAATCTCGCCGCGGTGGTAACCGGCGGGCTTTTGACACTCGTTTTTTATGCAACTCTGACGTATGTGCTGAAAATATTCAGGTATGGTGAGGTTGCGGAAATTAAAGAGATATTTTTTTTAAGACAGGCAAAGGAATAAGCGTATCAGGTTAAAAATGAGTCACATTGAATTGTTGATGGTGGTAACCTGGGTGCGGCGGGCGCCAGACCGCAGCTCCGGTTTGAAAACAGTCAGTCAGATGATAAACAAGGCATAATGAAGCGGCAGAAAGTTATTTTCATCCATATCCCCAAAACCGGGGGGACCACTTTAAAAAATATTGCCGCAAGGCAGTATCCGCCATCAGAAACTTTTTTCATGGATTTTTCAAACGGCGGTCTTAAAGAGAACTTCAACCGGATGAAACAGAAGGATGATCTCAAATTCGTCGTAGGACATTTGGGATACGGCTCCCATCGTGATATAGAACCCGATTTTAATTATATCACCTTTATAAGAAACCCGGTTGAGCTTGTTGTTTCGGATTTTTGTTTTAAAAAGGAAGAAAAAGACCATCACCGGCACCGTGCTGTAAGCGGGATGTCGCTATCGGAGTATTTGGAAAGCGATATGAGCCGAAGAAACATGCTGACCAGTTTCCTTTCCCAACATAACCGGGAAAACTATCAGAAAAAAGAGATGCGGCAGGATACGGTTTCCTGGATGAAAAAACCCGTGGATGAAGAGGATTTCAAAGAAGCCCTTGACGTGCTGGAAAACAGACTTCTGATTTTCGGCATCACGGAAAAATTCGATGAATCCATGGTCCTTTTGAGAGAAGTGCTCAACTGGCAATTTTTATACTACAGACCGCTGCTTGTAACAAAAAGCAAAACAAAACCGTCTGCTGATGAGATCAGCAGAATAAAGCAGCTCAACAGGTTTGACATGGCACTTTATGACAGGGCCCTGTCACTGTTTGAAAAGCGGATTTCAACCATTGAAAATTTTGAGAAGAAAATGAGGACCTTCAGATATAAAAACAGAATATTCGGACCGCCTTCCACTTTTCTTTTTAAATTTCTGTCCAAGGTATTTTAGAGGGGGTAAGCTCTTAGCCTCTATCCTTTAGCGGTTACCAGTTAGAGATTAAGATTTCATAGTTAACAGGTAATGGCTGGCAGCCAGAAGCTTCAACAATTTTAGCCCGGAGAGGTGCGAAAACATGTATCAGCCATGTCTGTTCTGTCGGAAGCTTGGCTTTAAAGAGCGGTATTACATCAGAAGACATGAAAAGAGAATAGTGGAATGCCTTCACTGCGGTCTGGTGCAGGTAAACCCGCGCAACGGGATGTTAAACTTTGTGGATAACGAAGGAAGCGAGGCAAGGGAGGAAAAACTTGGCAGGCTGTTTGATGTCATGCTGAAAGACACGGATAAATCCCTTGAAAGCGTAATGGATCAGGAGATCATTACAAAGAAGCGGGCTTTCCAGGAAAAACTCGCCCACATAAAGCCTTTGTGTAAAACCGGCAGACTGCTTGATGTGGGAAGCGCACAGGGAACAATGCTTGCGGCGTGTGCGACTGAACCGTTTGAACTTTTCGGTGTTGAACCTTCCCGGTTCACATGCGCTGAATCCAGAAAGATTGCGCCCGGCAGTACGGTTTACAACTGTACCCTTATGGAGGCGGAATTTCCTGACAATATGTTTGATGTGGTGACCATTGTCAATACATTGGAGCATGTGGTAAATCCTGTGGAAACGCTGGCGGAAATCCACAGGATTCTCAGGCCGGGCGGTGTGGTGATGGTGGAAACACCGGATGCAGGCCATATGTTCTCAAGGCTTTTCGGCAGCAGGTGGGTGCAGTTTCTTATTGCGGATCACGTGGTGTTTTTTTCTAAAAAGCTTTTAATTTCGATACTGGATGATATCGGTTTTGTGGTCAAGCAGACGGGATGGCCTTGCAAGCGAATCAGTCTCAGGCTGTTTTTTTTCCATGCCAACAGGTATCTCAAGGGCTTTGGAAGATGGGGAACAGCCGCTGTTGAAAGACTGGGCCTGGCGGACAGAACAATCCTTTTCCCCCAGTTGGACGTGATGACAGTCGTGGCGGTAAAGAGCTGTTCCGATGAAAAAACCGAATGCCCGGATGGCAGGAGATGCAGTTGAAAAGAGGGGTTGCTGTGAGAGCATTGGACAACTTGTTGGCCATTTCAGGCGGGATTGCCCTGATTTTGTTCCGGGTTCTGGGATGGCCGGCGGCAGACCGGACCGGGAAGCTCACGGGGCATTTGATGATGTTTCTCAGACCGGAAAGGCGGCGGACCGTTGCCGGCCAGGTGCACAACATGCTGGAAGAGGCGGTTCCGGAAGAGCAGATAAAACGGATTGTCAGCCGCTGTTTTGTGCTGCATTACCAGCGGCAGGTGGAATCGCTTTTCCTGGGAGAAATGGACAAGAAAACCATTGAAGCAAGAGTTGATGCAGAGGGCCTCTCCCATATAGACAGGGCCCTTGCAAAGGGCAACGGTGTCATCCTGCTGCTGTCCCATTTCGGCTCTTTTTTGCTGCCGCCGCTTTTGCTCGGCCATAAAGGGTACAGGGTGAATCAGGTGGCGGGCCGCCAGATCAACCGATCGGTTTTCCAGGAGCGGATATGGGTGTGGCGGAAAAAGAGAATGGACAGACAGCCGGTGCATTTTATACAGGCGGAAAAGTTTCTGCGTCCCCTGTATAAAGCGTTGAAAAAAAATGAGATCGTGACCATCGCTTTTGACGGAAGGGACAGCCGTACCTGGGTGACAGTCGATTTTTTCGGCAGAAAGGCCGCATTTTCCCCGGGGCCGTTTGAACTTGCCAGGCGGACCGGTGCAACGATCATCCCGGCGTTCACGGTGAAGCAAAAGGACCACACGCACCGGATTGAATTTTTGTCCCGTTTTGCCCTTGCACCGGCTGCGGACAGGGAAAAGGCGGCCGCGCGGGACACCCGGAATTTTGCCGGTATATTGGAGGGCTACATCCGGCAACATCCGTCCCATTTCGGCATGATTCCGGCCATTGTCCAGTTGAAATCCAGAGAGAATCGGCAGCGGCTGATTTTTGAAGAGGCAGATATATGAAGGTTGTACTGATAACCCCGACGCCCCCCGACATCAATGCTTTCGGGATCCGGATACTGTCATCGGTCCTGAAGGAGAGGGGCATTCACACCAATATCGTTTTTCTGCCGGGCGGGGTTGAACATCTGAAATTTGATGCCAGCTATATCTATGAATATCCGGCGGCGGTCCTTGATCAGATAGCCGATATCTGCAGCGATGCCGATCTGGTGGGTTTTTCGTTCATGAGCCAGTACTTTGACCGGGTTGTCCAGCTCACCCGCCATCTGAAATCGCATATCCGTACCCCGATCGTCTGGGGCGGGGTGCATCCGACGTACAGACCGGAACAGGCGCTCGATTACTGTGATGTGGTCTGTATCGGTGAGGGGGAAACGGCGTTGACGAGGATTGCGGACCGGATAGAGAGGGGGGCGGATTACAGGGATGTGGCAAACTGCTGTGTCAGACGGGACGGCCGTATGGTAAAGAATCCCGCCCTGCCGCTGATCGAGGATCTCGATGCCCTTCCTTTCGTGGACTATGATCTTGCCGATCATTATATTTATGATCCCCTCAAGAAGGCGGTTTTTCGGATGGATCCTTCCATAATGAAAGCCAATTTCCTTAAAATGGCCTATTTCGGTGACCGGCACATTTATACCTACCGGACCATGACCTCCAGGGGATGCCCGCACAAGTGTGCCTACTGTGCCAGCAGCGCCATGGGAAAACTGAGACGGAGAAGTATCGACAATGTGATTGATGAGCTGAAGGTCATCTTAAACAGGTTTGATTACGTGGGGCTGATCAGTTTTTTCGATGACACCTTTTTCGCCGCGCCGGCCGGTTATTTTGAAGAGTTCAGGGACAAGTACAAGCGGGAGATCAATCTGCCGTTTCATGCCCAGTGCAGCCCCACCACCCTGGATGAAACCAAAATGGCCCTTGTGTCCGATGCCGGGCTTTACCACACGGAAATGGGGATTCAGACCGGCAGCAAAAGGATTCAGCAGATATACAACCGCACCGTGCCGAATGAAAAAGTGCTAGCCGTGGCGGATATCCTGGATAAATACCGGTCTTCAATGATGCCGCCCATTTATCATATTATTCTTGACAACCCCTGGGAGACGGCCGCGGATGTCAGAAAATCCCTGGACCTTCTGCTGAATCTGCCGGGCAGATTTATTCTCAACATCTCCTCGCTGGTGCTTTATCCGGGGACCCGGCTGAACGAACGGGCAAGAGCGGAAGGGGTGCTGACGGATGAAATCAACGAAGTGTACAGGCGCCCTTTCACCTATCCAAAGGCCACGTACCTGAATTATCTGATCTACCTGACAGGCATTCATCAGGTGCCGCGTCGCCTGATCCGGTTTTTGGGCCGGGATGTATTTGTGAAGCTGTTCCACAGGCAGGCGCCTTCCGCATTTGTGAAGTTCCTGTTTTCCGCGACAGCAAGAGTGCAGCTTTTGGGCAAGGGTCTAAAGGCGCTTTTAAAGGGCGATTTTGCCAGAATCATAAATTATTTCAGGCTGATACGCTGAATGGCAAAAACGGTAAAGACAAGATGAAAACCGCGCTTATATCCCCTTATCCCGATATCACGGCCTTTGGCCTCCGCCTTATTTCAGGCTACTTGAAAGAGAACGGGCACCACACCCGCATGATATTTCTGCCGGACCCGTTCGGGGACGATCTGGTCGCCGGTGTACAGCGATATCCGGACACGGTTATGGACCGGCTTGTTGAATTGTGCGCCGATTGTGATCTGGTGGGAATGACCCTGATGACCAACTTCTATGACGGCGCTGTTCAGGTCACCGGTAAAATAAAGGAGAACCTGGACCTTCCGGTTGTCTGGGGCGGCGTTCATCCCACCATCAGGCCCGACGAGTGTCTTTCCCATGCCGATGCCGTCTGTATCGGCGACGGCGAGGAGGCGGTCCTCCAGCTTGCAGAGAGAATTGAGAAGGGCATTGATTATTCGGATATTCCCAATCTCTGGGTAAAAAAAGGGGGAGATGTTTTCAGGAACGCCGTGGCGCCCCTTGTTCGGGATCTTGACACGTATCCCATGCCGGATTACATGATTGACGATCATCACATAATGGTGGACGGCCGTATCTCCCCCATGACCCCTGATCTTTTGAAACAGGCGCTCAACAGGGGCACGGTTTCCGACTCCCTCGGCAAAATAGGGTACCAGACCATGACCGGCCGCGGCTGCCCCCACAAGTGTTCCTACTGCATCAATGATACCATCAAGACGATTTATAAAGGGCAGCGCTATTTGAGATGGCGGTCCGCCGCCCATGTGATGGAAGAGCTTCTCTGGGTCAGGGAGAATCTGCCCTATGTGGGCTTCATATGGATATCGGACGACGCCTTTCTGGCCCGGGGCAGAGAGAATCTGAAGGCCTTTTTCAAAGCGTACAAAGAGAAGATCGATCTGCCGTTCAGCTGTCTGGCAAGCCCGCTCACCGTGACGGATGACATCATGGCGATTCTTGTGGATGCGGGGCTGATTTATCTGCAGATGGGAATCGAAAGCGGCAGCAGCCGCATGCAGAAGCTTTACAACCGGGAAAAAATGACCAATGAAAGAATGATGCGTGCCATCCGGACAATCAACACCTACAAACATGCCATGTTTCCTCCCAGTTACGATTTTATTCTGGATACCCCTTATGAGACGGCCGAAGACAAGATAGCGACCCTGAAATTCATATCCCGGATCCCGAAGCCCTATCATCTGCAGCCGTTTTCCCTCGTGCTCTCTCCCGGCACCCGACTGTATGAAATGGCGAAAAAGGACGGGTATGTCCGGAATGAAACCGAGGAGATATACGGGAAGACCTGGGTGATGAAAGAGTCCAACTACTTTAATCTCCTGATCGTCCTGGCAAAGAACGGTCGCCTTCCCGCGTTTCTGCTGAAGATACTGATCAGCAGACCGGTGGTGGCGGTGGCTTCCCACCGGGCTTTTAAACCACTGATCCGGTTTGTATTTAAAGGGAAAGCCCGGATGCGTCACTGGATGGGGCGGGTGATGAGAGCGGCATGAAAATTCTCCTGGTCCAGGCATATCTCGGCGGCCATGAAGATCCGGTCTTTCCACTGGGACTGAATTACCTGGCCCGGTATCTTGACGGGCATGACATCGCAGTGTTTGACCCCAATGTGGCGGAGGATCCTGACAGGGCGCTGTCCGAAAAGATTTCGGCCTTCAATCCGGACCTTGTCGGGATTTCCCTTCGGAACATCGATTCCACCAACAAACGGCGGGTCGTTTTTTATTACCGGTTTTTCAGGGAGATGGTGGCGCGCATACGGGCGGATGTCAAAAACACATGCCGTATTGCAGCGGGCGGATCCGGCTTTTCCATGCTGGCCCGCGAGATCATGGCGGATGAACCCGGCATCGATTACGGTTTTGTCAGAGAGGGTGAAAAGGCGTTTGCCGAACTGGCGGACCATCCGGATACGCCTGAAAAGGTGGCAGGGGTTTTGTACCGGCAGGCGGGCAAGGTGGTATTTTCCGGCAGCGGTGCCCCCGTGGATACGGAGAGCCTGCAGTCGGCCTATCATGAAGATGCGGACACGGCTTCATACAGGGAGCTTCCCGAAGCGGTAGGGGTGGAGACCAAGAGAGGGTGCACGCTCGGGTGTATCTACTGTGTCTATCCCTTTTTAAACGGCCGGAAATACCGGTTCAGAAAACCGGCGGATATTGCGGATGAAATTGAATATATTGTCGGGGAAAAGGGGGTGGACCGGTTTACATTTATCGATTCCACCTTCAATGTGCCCCTTGACCATGCCGAGGCGGTTCTGCGGGCAATTCTCGGGAAAAATCTCAATGTGTCCTGGTCGGCGTGGTTTCACGACGGACATATAACAGCGTCTTTTGCCGACCTGATGGTGGCGGCCGGGTGCAGAAAAGTGATTCTCTCGCCGGACGGTTTTTCGGACAGCACCCTGAAGCGCCTCGGCAAAAGCCAGTCAAACCGGGACATCGTGAACACCTTTCATCTGTTGAAACAGTACAGGGAAATAGAGATCTGTTACAATTTTTTCAAAAATCCGCCGGGGCAGACATGGAAGAATTTTCTGGGCATGCTCGGGTTTATATATAAGGCAAAACGGCGGCTCGGCAGCCGTGTCCATTTTGAACTCAATTCGCTTCGCATCGAGCCGGGCACAAAACTTCACCAGCTGGCCTTGCGGGAGGGGATTGTTAAAAAGGAAGAGCGCCTGCTCTATCCCAGATACTATACCAACAAAAACACGGTTTACATGAACATGATGCTGAACGCCATTCTGAAGCTGAAAGGGAAATAGAACGTTTTTTGCAGAAAGAAATACATAGGCGTTTCAATCGTTGACGGTTGGTACCGGGGCATCGCCCCCGGTTTGATTGAAAAAAACAGGCTGCCGGCACCTTGGGGAAAGACACGCATTGTTTTTTCCGTGTAAACGTCCATGTGATAACAGGTAAAATGACAAAGTTGCTGAAGGCGATTTTTATTTTCATTATGTGGTATCCGTTCCGGATGATAGTGGGATACCTGCCCCTTTCCTGGGTTCTGGCCGCAGGGAGGGCCGGCGGATATCTTCTCTACTGTATCTCCGATGAAAAACGAAAACTGATGCGCCAGGAGCTGCATACCGTTTTCCCAGGCAAGAGCGGCAAAACGGTGAGGAAAATCGTGAGAGAAGCGTTTGTCAATTACTGCATCTCGGAGATCGAGATCCTCCTGTACCCGGTCATGACCCCTTCTCTTATGCAAAAACTGGTTACGATCGAAGGGCTCGTTCATCTGGACGAGGCACTGGCCAGAGGCAGGGGCGTACTCCTGTTTCAGGCGCATTTCGGGGCGTTCCAGATGGTGATGCCGGCAATCGGGTACAGCGGGTACACGATGAACCAGATCAGCGCCTCCGCTTCCGTCTGGCAGGCGGAAGATGCGCCGGAAATCGTGAAGCGAAGCCTGGCGCTCAAATCCAGGTACGAGTATACCCTGCCGGTCCGGCATATGTCGGTGGCCGCCAATCTGAGACCCGTGTTCAGGGCGCTTAAAAGAAATGAGATCGTCGGTATTACCGTAGACGGCGGGGGCGGCAGAAAAACGGTTCAAACGGAATTTCTCGGGCGGCATGCCAATTTCCAGAAGGGGGCGATCGATCTTGCCCTGAGAACCGGCGCCGAGATCGTACCGGCTTTTATCGTTTCGGAAAAGGGGCTGCGGCATACATTGCATGTTCACCCCGCCCTGGAGATAAAACCGCTTTCCGACCGGGAAGCCTGCATCAGGGAAACCCTGGACCGGTTTATAAGTATTCTGACATCTTATATTATGACACATCCGGACCATTACGGATACACCCTCTATCTGAGACGGTCGCGGGCGGTACTGGATCACTATCCGTTTTTCGATGATTACCCGGAACACGACAGGGAAACCGTAAAATGACGGAAGAGATTAATACAGCAATTATACCAAAAAAGAAAAGACAGGACACGATTATGGTTAAAAAACGAAACAGAACCCTGGCCTGGGGATTGAATCAGTTCGTCAACAGGAGCCTGCAGGGTATGGCCCACAGGATGGACCGGGGCTTTGCAAAACCCGGCCGGATCATTTTCTGCGTCACCCTGCGATGTAATATCCAGTGCCGGCAGTGCGCCATATGGAATATGCCCAAACCGGAAGAACTGACAGCAGAGGAATGGAAAAAGGTGATCAGAGAGCTCAAAGAGTGGATCGGCCCGTACCGGGTCCAGCTGGCGGGCGGTGAGACCTTTCTCAGGAAGGATATTACCGACATTGTCCGGTATGCCACGTCCCTGGGCGTCCTCACAGGCGTGGTGACCAACGGCACCCTTATAACAGAGGCGCTGGCAGAGGATATCGTGAATTCCGGACTGGGGTATATCCATGTGTCCGTGGACGGCATCCGCCCTGAAACCCATGATTATATCAGGGGGATCGACGGGGTTCATGAAAAAGCCATGGCGGGCATAGATCATTTGCTGGCGGCATCCCGGGGCAGCGGCATGTCGGTTTGTCTTGCCACAATTATAATGAAATCCAACCTGCACGAACTGGAAGAAATTGTGAGATGGGCGGAGGAAAAAGGACTGGACGGCGTTATTTTTAATCCCCTCGGCCCCACGATCGACAGTGATCCGGAATGGTACAAAAAAACAGACCTGTGGTTTGATGATTTGACCGAGATCAATAAGGTGCTGGATAATCTCATCCGGATGAAAAAAAAAGGGGCCCGGATTTTAAATCCCCCGGAACAGTTTGAGGCGATGAGAACCTATTTTAAA
>CAYZHB010000019.1:0-2215 GCA_964478245.1 uncultured Desulfobacterales bacterium
GCTGGCCCGGTTCGTGCGGCAGCGGCTCCGGCGGCGGGGGATCGATGCGGGCATCCGGTGTGTATACTCTGTGGAGAAGCCCTTGAACAAGCAGCCTTACGAGGAAGCGGACGCAGAGGAAGCCGAACACGGCAGAACCCGGCCGCCCATCGGGTCGTTGCCCCATGTGCCGGCGGCGTTCGGGCTTTATGCGGCCGGGATGGTGCTGGACCTTATCTTGGATGAAGCCGGGGCGGTTACAGGAATTCAAGTGCGGCCAGCCGGTCCATGATCGCGGATACGATGGTGTCCGGGGGCAGGGTGCCGCAGTTTGCGGTGATGTCGGCGTACCGTTCATACAGGGGCCGGCGCTCTTCAAAGATGCTTGCGATATCCTGGCCGGGCATTTTCACGACCCCCCGGCTGTCAAGGGAGGCGATCCGGTCTGAAAGGCAGGGCAGATCCTGGGCAAGATAGACCACGATGCCCGTTTCTTTGAGGGTGTGCATGGCGCTTTCACTGTAGACCGCGCTGCCGCCGGTGGCGATGACGTGACCTTCAAAGGTGCTGCCCGTGAGGCAGGCCGCCTCGATCTCGAGGAACCTTTCGATCCCCCCTGCCGAGATGATCTCTTCCAGGCGCTTTCCCTCTGCTTTCTGGATGAGGATGTCCGTGTCCACGAAATCCAGGCCCGCCCTTTTGGCCAAAAGCACGCCCACGGTGCTTTTGCCCGAGGCCGGCATGCCGATCAGTACCACGTTGTTTCTGTCTGCCATATGGCCCATTTTCCAAAAGTCTCGACAATTGAAACAGGTGCGTGTTTTTGCTTTCGACCGGTATACCACAACCGGAACGGAATGTCAGCCCCCTGGATCGGAATTCCGGCTGTGATGCGGGTCTGATGTACCGGCAGCAAAGGCGGAGTTGTCCGGCCGCCCGGTATTCGGTCATTGGTCCGCCAGGGGAAAAAAGTTAACTTTTGAGCTTGCACTGCCGATAACCCCCTTATCATAACCGGTGACACAAACCGTTGACTTTCAGGGGAGAATCGCCATGAACGGCTGTGCAGCCGAAACAGCCGCCGTGTCCGGGTACGGCGCGGCGCAGTGTTCGGGACACGATTACCAGGGCAGGGGGATGCGGGTGAAAGAGCAGGTCTCTTTATCCCGGCGCATGACAAGTGATCTGACCATACAGACCCGGGAGGGGGACGTGGTGACCCTGTCTTCCGGGTCGTTCACGGATATCAGTTCATTCACCTATGACCGGCGCGGCCGGATTGCATCAGAGGAGGGTGTTCTTGCCTTCAGGGTGCAGCAGCAGGCAATAACCCTCCGCTCCGGGCAGCGGCTCGAGTTCAGCGTGAAGGGCGACCTCAATGCGGCGGAACTGGCGGATATCGAGGAGATCCTTTCCGGGGTGGACGGGATCATGCAGGAGATGGCCGGCGGGGACATGGAGAGCGCTGTGGAAAAGGCGCTGATGATGGGCGGTTACGATACGGTGTCCGCTTTTACCGCGGACATGCGGTATGAAAGCACCTTTCGCGCCGTGTCCGAAACCCGGCTTCATCAGCTGCCGCAAAAGATCGAACAGCGCCAGCCCGACCTTTCCGAAAAAATCCGGACGCTTTCCGACCGGCTCAAAGAAGAGCTGGAAAGACCGCTTGAATCGCTTTTTTCCCGGCACCTCGGAAAATGGGGAGAAGGGAAGGAAGACCGGCTCGAGAAGGTCCGGGATTTCCTGGCATCTGTTCAACATATTTGACAAAAATCCTTTCCATTTCTATAATTGCATAGACGGATGCCGGTACTGTCTTTGAACAGCGCGGCAAAGACAGGAACCGGGCATCCATCAGGTCAATGACAATACAGCCGTCCCCACCGGACGGCCCCGCCGGACAAGGGGCGTGCCGGGCCCGGCGGCTGAAGAAAGCGGGGGCCGCCCGCATTTTTTATGCCCTTGTTTTTGGGCGGCGCCGGCGCCTGTAGTCGATGCCCAGCCTGTCCATCCGCTGGCGCAGAGTGTTGGGGTGCAGTCCCAGAAATTCAGCCGCACCGCCCGGACCGCTGATTTTTCCCTTTGCCCGGCCGAGGGCTTTGCGGATATGGCCGGCGCAGACCGCGTCCAGAGTGGGAAAGGATGTCTCATGGCCGGATGAAGGTTCGTCCGGTCCTGCCGGCTGCCCGGGGGGCACCATGCTCTCCAGCAGGGGGTCCACATCGAGCTCTTCATC
>CAYZHB010000019.1:2225-26153 GCA_964478245.1 uncultured Desulfobacterales bacterium
ATCGGCCGACTGGATAAGAACCCGTTCGATAAAGTTTTCCAGCTCCCGGACGTTTCCCGGCCAGTGATACGCCATGAGCCGGTCCAGTGCGCCCGGCGGCAGCTTGGGGCGGTACGGGAGCTTGAGATCGGCGGTCTTGCGCTGCAGGAAGTGGTGAATCAGGGCCGGGATGTCCTCTTTGCGCTGGCGCAGGGGCGGCACCATGACCGGGAATACGTTGAGCCGGTACCAGAGATCCTCCCGGAAATCGCCCCTGCGCACCAGTCCGGCCAGGTCCCGGTTGGTGGCCGCGATGATGCGGATGTCCAGCGGGATCGTGCGGGTGCCGCCGATACGCTCGATCTCCTTGTTCTGAAGCACATGCAGCAGTTTGACCTGGGACTGCAGGGGCAGCTCGCCGATTTCATCGAGAAACACGGTCCCGCCCTGGCCGCGTTCAAACCGCCCCCTTTTCTGCCGTTCCGCCCCTGTAAACGCCCCCTTTTCGTGCCCGAACAGTTCGCTCTCCAGCAGGGTGCCCGGGATGGCGCCGCAGTTTACCGTTATCATGGGACTATGAAGCCGCTGGGAGAGCTTGTGGATGGCATCGGCAATCACACCCTTGCCGCAGCCCGTTTCGCCGAGCAGCAGCACCGGGTTGTCCAGCTGGGCCACCTGCTGGACCTGGTTCATGACCCCCCGCAGTCCGAAATCCGCGCCCACGATTTCGTTTCCCTGCTTTTCCCGCAGCTCCTGCTGGAAGTACCGGCTGTCGTCGGCCAGCAGTTCGTTCAGCCGGACCACTTCCATATGCTTCAGGGCATTGGCCAGGGCAATGGCCAAAGGCTCCCGGAGCAGGGCGAAAAGCCGGCCGTGGTGGTCGGTATAACGGCCGGTGCCCCGGCTTCGGACCGCCACCTGGCCGATATAACGTTCCTCTAAAGAGAGGCGCATGACCATGAGGGAGAAATCGGGATCGATGTTCAGCCGTGAAATGGTTTGGCGGACAGGTGATTCGTTCAGTGGCTCATTCACCACGTAAACGTAGGGCATGCCCGGCCGGTGGTTTTCCGGCGCATTCCAGTCAATGTCCGGAACCGGGATGGCGCCGGCACTGAGCCGGTTTGCGGTTTCACCCGCCGTGGCCACGAACTGGAGCATCTGCACATCCGGCAGATAGACGGAAAGATGCATGGCGTCGGCCGGTATAAAGTCTTTTACATAGTCGAGGCAGCTGTTCAGCGCCTTGTCAATGTCCAGGCTGCTGCAGATATGAAACGTCGCCTGCCGGAAAAATGTCTCGGTTGAAGGGATCATAGCGTCTTCTCACATTATATGGTGAAAATATTTCAACTTTACCGTATACCGTATACAATTTACATCATAATGTAAACCCGTAAGATCCGAAACACGCTAACATGTTGATAATGAATGCTGTTTTGTTTCGGCATCAAAATTGCTCTGGAGCAGTCACGGAAACAAGAAAGGATTGGAAAAGGGAACTGATGTGGATTGAAACCATTACTGTCCGGACCGCCAGGCCGGAACAATGCGCCCTTCTTCTGGAAGAACTCATGGATTTTCAGGCAAAGGGCGGCATTGCCGGGGCTGAACGATTCGGCTGTTACCGTAACCTCGACGTGGAAAACGAGCTCTGCATCCACCTGGCGTGGGCGGAACCCCCCGGAAAGAACCGCCCGCCGGCCAAGACCGACTGCGGGCTGAAAATCGCCAGGCGGTTTGCCCGTTTCGGGCTGGTTCATCATACCCTGTGGCGGCCCGGCATGGGCAATCTCTGGGGAGAGGGAACCTTGGCGGACCGGAGAAGAGGCGATTCCTCTCAGGACAGGCAGAACGGGTCCTGAAAGGGGGGGACCGGTTACACCAACAGGCCCCTGAATTTTACGAATGGTAATTTGGAGGATCAGGAGATGAGACAGATTGCGTCACTATTTTTTGCCTGTATTATGATTATTCCGGCGGCTGCGTCGGCCGCGCCGGAGAAAAAGGGAGAACAGCCGCCGCCCATGGTGCGGGTGACAGCGGTGACCCTGCAGAATGCCGACCGGCCGGAAAAATTCATCGGGCACGTGGAAGCCCTCGAATCCGTGAATCTCCGGGCCCGTGTCCAGGGGTATCTTGAAAAAGTCAACTTTCGGGAAGGGTCGTTTGTCCGGAAGGGCGAGCTGCTTTATGTGATCGAACAGGCCCCTTACAAAGCCCGTCTGGCATCGGCAAAAGCGAAAGTGGCCCAGGCCGAGGCGGAATTTTTCAGGGCCAACACCCGCCAGCGCCGGCTGCGATCGGCAAACCCTGAAAGTGTGCCCCAGACATCTCTGGATGACGCAAAGGCGGCCGAGGATCTTGCCCGGGGAAAACTGCGCGAGGCGAGGGCCAACCTGGAACTGGCCGAAATCGACGTGGATTATACCACGGTTGAGGCGCCGATAAGCGGGCGTATCGGCAAGAGTTTTTACAAGCAGGGCGACCTTGTCAATTCCGCATCAGGCCCGCTGGCCGAAATTGTGAGTATCGATCCGGCAAGGGTGTTGTTTTCCGTCAGTGAAAAGCGGGTGGATATAATCGAAAACGCGTTCAAAGATACGGAAAGCAGAACGGATGTCCCGGAATTGACCGTCCGGATACAGTTTCCGGGCAAAAGCGGGTATACCCAAGAGGGACGTATCGCGTTTCTCGACAACCGGATGGACGCCGATACCGGCACCATCGCGGTATGGGCGCGGTTTGACAATCCGGAAGGACGTCTTGTACCCGGCCAGTATGTCAATGTGTTTTTACAGTCCGCCACACCGGACATGCAGCCGACCGTTCCGCAGAAGGCGGTCCAGCGGGACCGGGACGGGGATTTTGTTTTCGTGGTGGGCAATGAGAGCCGGGTGGAGAAACGCAGGATTCAGACCGGCGGAATAACCGGCCGGGATATATTTGTCACGTCCGGACTCGCGGAAGGGGATACCGTGGTCGTAGAGGGCTTACAGAAAGTGTCCGCCGGTGTGAAGGTCAATGCCGTGACCGCGGAACAAGGAGACGGATAGCCTATGTTTTCCAGACTGTTTATCCAGCGCCCCAGAATGGCGATCGTTATTTCAATCGTGATCACACTGGCGGGTCTTATTGCGGTATTTTCCCTGCCGGTGGCCGAGTATCCGTCGATCACGCCGCCGGTCATCCGGGTAACCGCAGTGTATCCCGGTGCCAACGCCCAGGTGGTGAAAGACAGTGTGGCCGCGCCGATCGAGCAGCAGATGAACGGGGTCGAGAACATGCTCTATATGCAGTCGGACTGCACCAATGACGGCCGGTATGCGTTGTCGATCACCTTTTCGGTGGATTCCGACCCGGACATCGACCAGGTGAACGTGCAGAACCGGCTGCAGCTGGCTGAATCAAGGCTCCCCCAGGAACTGCTGGATCAGGGGATCACTGTCAGGCGGCGTTCTTCGGACATGCTCGGGGTGGTCTCGTTCACTTCGCCAAAAGGAACCCGGGACCGGCTGTTTTTGAGCAATTACGCCAGCCGTACGGTAAAGGATTCCCTGCAGCGGATCGACGGGGTGAGTGATGTGTATATATTCGGAGAGGCCGAATATGCCATGCGCATATGGATGGAACCGGACAAGCTGACCGCCCTGGGGATGAGTTCCCATGAGGTGATCCGGGCGATCCGGCAGCAGAATATCCAGGCGACCCTGGGGTCTGTGGGAACGGCGCCCAGCCTGCCCGGCCAGCAAATGCAGTATGCCCTGAAAGGGGAAGGTCGGCTGGCCCAGCCGGAAGCGTTTGGAAATATCATCATCCGGAGCAACGAAAAAGGGGGCGTGGTCCGGGTGAAAGATGTGGCCGACGTGGAACTGGGCAGCAAAGACTACAGCGCGGCCGGCCGGTTCAATAACAGGCCGGCCATCAATATGGCGCTCTACCGGTCTTCGGACGCCAATGCCCTGGACGCCATGGCCGGGGTCAAGGAAGAACTGGTTCGGCTTGCGGACCATATGCCGGAAGACGTATCATACACCATACCGTACGACACCACCGAGTACGTAAAGGCGGCGATTCACGAGATCACGTTTACACTGGGACTCACCTTCTGCCTGGTGGTGCTGGTGATCTTCATGTTTTTACAGAACATCCGGGCCACGCTGATTCCGGCGGCCGCCGTGCCGGTTTCCATCATCGGTACGTTTGCCGTGCTTCTGGCGCTGGGATTCAATCTCAATACCATTTCGCTTTTTGCCCTGATACTGGCCATCGGGCTGGTGGTGGACGATGCCATCGTGGTGGTCGAAAACGTGCACCGGATCATGGAGGAAGAGAACCTGGGGGCCAAAGAGGCGGCTGTCAAGTCCATGGACCAGGTGACCGGCCCCATTATCGCGATCACACTGGTGCTTCTGGCCATATTTGTCCCGGTCGCCTTTATGCCGGGCATTACCGGTCTGCTGTATAAACAGTTCGGGATCACCCTGTGCGTTTCCGTGGTCATATCCGCCATATGCGCTTTGACCTTGAGCCCGGCGCTTTGCGGGGTGCTGCTGAAAACGCCCAAACCCCATGTGCGCGGTCCCTTCGGTTGGTTCAACTCCCTTCTGGGGGCCTCGCGGACTGCGTATACCACGGTGGTGGCATGGCTGGTTCGGTACCTGGTCATGGGGATTCTCCTCTTCCTGGTGCTGGCCGGCGGTGCCTGGTTTTTTTCCGGCCACATCCCCACCAGTTTTCTCCCCAAGGAGGACAAGGGAGGATTTCTGATCGATGTGCAGCTGCCGGAAGGGGCCAGCCTGAAGCGAACCGAAAAGGTGACCGAAAAAGTGACGGACAAGCTCCTTTCCATGGAAGGGGTGCGGCATGTGCTTGCCATCAACGGGTACAGCCTTTTGAGCGGAAAATCGGAAAATGCCGGCTTTGTCATTGCGGATCTGGACCCGTGGGAAGAGCGGCGGCGCCCGGATCTTCATATAACCGCCCTGGCGGGAAAGGCGGCCAGAGAACTCAATTCCATCACTACTGCCAGTATCCGGCCCTTTATCCCGCCTCCCATCCACGGCCTCGGGGTTACAGGCGGTTTTGATTTCCGGCTCCAGGCAAAGGAAGGGCAGTCCGCCCGGGAGCTGGCGTCCGTTGCCATGGCACTGGCCGGCAAGGCCAACCGGGAACCGGCCCTGACCCGGGTATACACCACATTTTCAGCGGATACGCCCCAGATATTTGTCAACCTGGACCGGACCCGCATGGAGGAGCTGGGAGTTCCGGCAAGCCGGTTGTTCGCCACGCTCAGCCAGCAGTTGGGGGCCCAGTATGTGAACGATTTTAATCTGTACGGCCGGACGTACCAGGTGAAGGCCCGGGCCAAGGCCGAATACCGTAACAGCCGTGAGGATATCACGGATCTGTATGTAACGGGTGACAAGGGACGGGAGATACCGGTTGAAAATCTGATCAGCCTTTCGTCCATCATCGGGGCACGGGTTATCAACCAGTACAACCAGTTTTCCAGTGCGGAAATTAAAGGGGAGGCCGCACCGGGGTATTCTTCCGGGCAAGCCATGGCGGCGATGAAGCGCCTCGCCGAAGAAACCCTGCCGGAAGGATACGGTTTTGAGTGGTCCACCATGTCCTACCAGGAACAGAAGTCCAGCGGGACGGTGTCGTATCTGTTCGCGCTGGCGTTGATCTTTGCATACCTTTTCCTGGTGGCGCTTTATGAGAGCTGGAACCTGCCCGTCTCCATCGTGCTGTCCGTGATCGTGGCCTCCCTGGGCGGTTTTGTCGGATTGTGGCTGACCGGGCATCCCCTCTCCATCTACGCCCAGATCGGGATGGTGCTGCTGGTCGGTCTCGCCGCCAAGAATGCCATTCTGATCGTGGAGTTCGCACGGGACCGCCGCCGGGAAGGGATTTCCACGTATGATGCCGCCGTCGAGGGGGCCCGTATCCGTTTCCGGCCGGTGCTCATGACGGCGCTTACCTTTATCCTGGGTGTGGCGCCGCTGGTGTGGGCCGTGGGCGCAGGGGCATCGAGCCGTCAGCATATCGGGACGGTGGTGTTCTCCGGTATGATTGCGGCCACGACACTGGGCCTGCTGGTGATTCCGCCCCTTTACTTTCTGTTTCAGCGGATGGGAGACAAGTGGCAGACCTGGCGGGACAGAGAAAAAAGGGGTTAACTTACTGAGATGAGGTTATTTATGAACGTAAGGGGGAACGGAAATATGGAAAGAACCGCCGGAATTCCCGGATGCATATGGGGTCTCACCGTATTGCTGTGCCTGCTTGTCGCGGGATGTGCGGCAGTGGGACCGGACTATTCCGGCGTGGCACCTGAAATCGGCAATGAATGGCATGCGGCCATGGACAAAGGGCTTACGGCTGCCGGACCGGATACGGGAGAGCTTGCCGCCTGGTGGCAAGTGTTTGATGATCCGGTTTTGACAAAGCTTGAAAAAGAGGCGGTTGAAGGCAATTTTGACCTGAAGATCGCCTTGTCCCGCCTGCACCAGGCCAGACTGAACCGGGGCATTACCCGGTCCGGTACCATGCCGATCCTCGGTTCCGAAGCGCAGGGCATTCGGCAGCGCACCAGTGAGTCTGTTCCCTCTTCTCTGGGGGGAGAAGAGACCAACTATTTTGTGGCCCGGTTTGATGCGTCCTGGGAGCTGGACTTGTTCGGCGGGAAACGGCGGGCCTTTGAGGCGGCCCAGGCGGAACTCGAGGCCGGCCGGGCAGAGCTGGAAGATGTGCTGACAACCCTGATGGCCGAAGTGGCCCTGAACTATATCGAGGTCCGGACTTATCAGCGCCGGCTGGCCATTACCCGTGCCAATATAGAAACCCAGGAGAAAACATACCAGTTGAACCGGTCGCGTTACCAATCCGGCCTGATCGATGAGCTGGCCGTGCAGCAGTCGCTCCGGAATCTGGAACGCACCCGCTCCCATGTCGCCGGCATTTTCGCCGAGCTGACCGCCGCCGAAAACCGGCTGGCGGTTTTACTGGGGCGTGAACCCGGGGCCCTGGCACCGGTGCTCGAGCCGGCCGGGACCATTCCGGAGGTGCCGGTCGAGGTGGCCGTGGGCATTCCGGCCGAGGCCATGCGGCGCAGGCCGGATATCCGTCGGGCCGAAAGAGAGCTGGCCGCCCGAACCGCTGAAATCGGCGTGGCCACGGCAGAACTGTATCCCGAGCTTCACCTGTTCGGCACCATCGGACTGGAGGCGCTGGATGCAAGCGGGGACTTTCTCGATCCACAGAGCCGGTTCTGGCAGTTCGGGCCGGGGATGTCATGGAATATTTTCCAGGGCCGCGCCCTGCGTCTCAATATCGAGCTTAAGACCGAGAAACAGAAACAGGCCCTGATCGCCTACAAGTCTTCGGTGCTGCATGCCCGGCAGGAGATCGAGAATGCCCTGACCGCCTATGCCCGGGAACAGGAGCGGGAAGCATCCCTTCAGAAATCCGTGGGTGCGGCCAAACGCACCGAAATGCTGGCCCGGGACCGGTACAAGGCCGGACTGGTGGATTTTTACAATGTGCTGGATGCCCAGCGGTCCCTCCTGGAACTGGAAGATGAACTGGTCCGGTGCAGAGGACGGGTGGCATCCAATCTGGCCGCTCTCTACAAATCCCTCGGCGGCGGATGGCGGTATTACAGCCGGTTTGTTCAGAAAAAAGAAACAGGCGCCCGGGCTAAATAAGGATACGCCTTTTCCCGGGCACTGCCCCTGTCATAACCACCGCCTGCAAAATAGCGGCGAAGCACTTTTCGTCTCCTCTTTCCTTCCCACATGATTTCGCAATCTAAAATAAGTGATTTTGCGCATATACAGACCGGCCTGCCTGATATAACAATATTCCGTACAACAGGAAACAAGGAGGGCATGCCATGTTGGAAAGTACCAGTAAAGCCATCGAGATTATCGGTGCAAGTGCCGACTCGTGGGAGCAGGCAGCGAGAAACGCTATCAATGAAATATCCGCCCGCCTGAAAGAGATGCGCATGGAAGACGAACTGGAAGGGGAAGAAAACGGTTTTGCCGTCTTTCGCGCCTGTATAAAGGTGTCGTTTGTTTGTGAACTGGCGGCAGGCGAACAAAGGGCATATAAATGGACAGGGTAATCGATTATATAGTGAAAAATCCGGATATGGTGGCGACATGGGCGATCGATCACCTGATTATTATCGGCGTGGCCATCTCAATCGCGCTTGTGATCGGACTTGTGATCGGTATCTATATCTCGGTGCCGGGGCGGGAAGCCCTGGCCGATACGGTGCTGTATCTGGCGGAAATTATCATGACCATTCCCAGCCTGGCGGTGATCGCCATCATGGCGCCGATCCTGGGTTTCGGTTTCCAGTCGGCCATCGTGGCCCTGTTCGTCTATGGGTTGCTTCCCATTGTTCGAAATTCCTACACGAGCATAAAGAACATTGACCCCGCCATTATCGAGGCGGCCAAGGGCATGGGGATGAGCCGCCGGCAGATCGCCTGGCGTATCGAGCTCCCGCTCGCCCGGCCGGTGATCATCACCGGCATCCGGGTGTCCACGGTTATCACGGTGGGCACGGCGGAGCTGGCCGTGCTGGTCGGGGGTGTCGGCCTGGGAAAAATAACGCTCACCGGCGTTTTTGCATGAAAAGCGTTGATTATTCTCCAGGGAGCCGCACCGACCGCCGCCATGGCCATTATTCTGGGTTTTATCCTGGAGTCGGTGGAAAGCTGGCTCACGCCGCGGGGGCTTAAAATTGAAAAATAATAAAAAAAAGGAGGTAAACATGCGAAGAAAAATAGGACATCTCATTATCGGTTTTATTGCCTGCGCCCTGATTTTGGGCGGCATTACAGGTGCGGCCGCAGCAAAGGATGAGATAGTGGTCGGCAACAAGAATTTTACCGAACAGTATGTTGTGGGCCAGATGATCAAACAGCTCCTCGAAGACCGGGGCTACGATGTGGAAATGAAATCCGACCTGACATCCATGGCGCTTCGTTCCGGTCTGGAGGCCGGAGACATTGAAATCTGCGCCGAATATACCGGCACGGCCTGGATGACCCATCTCAAAAAAGAGTACAAGGCCGGCATGGGCCACAATGATATCTATAAAAAAGTGAAGAAAGCGGACACGAAAAACGACATTGTCTGGCTGAATCCCATATGGAATCACAATACCTATGCGCTTGCGTGCTGGCCGGAATATGCCGAAAAACATGACCTGAAAACCCTGTCCGACCTGGCGGAATTCTGCAACGAAAAGGACGGAAAGATTTCCATGTTCGTGGATTTTGAATTTTCCACCCGTCCCGACGGTATGCCGGCACTGGAAGATCATTACGGTTTCGACGTCAAGGAGTCCAGCCTGAAAACCGGTGCACCCGGTGCTTCCGTTATGGGACTTGCCAATCATCAGGCCAATGTGGCCATGGTGTTCGGTACGGACGCGGCAATTGCCGATCACGGCTGGGCGGTGCTGGAAGATGACAAATCTTTCTTCCCGCCGTATGACCTTGCGCCGTGTGTCCGCAAGGAGACCCTGGACAAACACCCGGAAATTGAAAAGATACTCATTTCACTTATAAAGACCTTTCCCGGCGGCGGCGAGAAAGCCACCTCATTTGCAGTGACCAAGACGCGGGATGTCTGGCGGAGCCTGAACGCCAAAGTCGACATCGAACAAATGGAACCCAGGGAAGTGGCTCACCGCCTTCTTGATGCCGACGTACCGTTACAGTTTAAAAATCGGAACAGTTCTGCGGGAATTGCTGTAAAAAGGTGCTCTCCTTTGTTGAAAAAAATCGCCATTTTGTCTATTATTGGTTGTTGAAAACCGGGGGCTATGCCCCGGCACCAACCGTCAACGATTGAAACTCTTGCGTGTTTTTGGTTTTCCGGCCTATGGCCGGAACGCCAAGCCACCCGCTTCGCGGGTGGTCGTTGACTTTATGCAGCCGTATCGGTTGCAGATTGTAACGGACAGGGGAGCGTATTATGAGATTCAAAAGAACCGGATCAAACAGGGAAGTGTATCGTTATCTGTTTATAAGGGGTATTCAGGGCCGGGGACTTGCTGCCGGTACCAACCGCCAGGGATTGAACATCACGCCCTGTCTTTGGTTGCTGGCGTTTTTGGTGCTCTTTTTTTTGGTCCTTTTCCCGGCAGGCTGCCAGAAGCCGGAAGGACCGATCAAGGTGGGGTTTGTCGGGCCGTTGTCCGGGAGATTTTCCGATCTGGGTGTCGGCGGCCGGAACAGCTGCCTGATGGCCGTCGAACAGGTAAACAGCAAAGGCGGGATCAACGGCCGGGAAGTGATCCTGATCACCAAAGATGACA
The DNA here is from genome assembly GCA_964478245.1 of uncultured Desulfobacterales bacterium. Taxonomy (GTDB): domain Bacteria; phylum Desulfobacterota; class Desulfobacteria; order Desulfobacterales; family Desulfobacteraceae; genus CAYZHB01. The sequence goes on from CAYZHB010000019.1 coordinate 12,550, forward strand.
AGTCGGATCCGGAAACGGCTAAAAAGGCGGACAAGGAACTCATAGATGCAGGCGTGGCAGCCATAATCGGGCACATGACAAGCTCCATGTCCATGGCGGCCCTGCCGGTGATCAACGCGCACGAAGTTCTCATGATCAGCCCCACCACCAGCACGAACAGAGTAAGCGGTATTGATGATTGTTTCCTGATGATCACCCCGCCCAACAAGGTGGAGACCGATCATCTGGCCCGCCACGCCTATCATGAAATGGGCCTGAGAAAAACGGCCGTGATTTACGACCTTTCCAACCGGTCGTATACCGAGGATTTTTATGAAAATTTCAGGACGGCGTTTGAACAAAAAGGAGGGGACATCCTTACGGCGGACACGTTTACATCGGGACCGGATGTGAGCTTTGCGGATCTTGTCCGACAAGTGCGCCGGCACGAACCGGACGGGCTGCTCGTCGTGGCCGGCGCCATCGATACGGCCATGATCTGCCAGCAGGTAAGAAAGGCCGGTTCGCAGATTCCGTTCCTGTCCTGCGGCTGGGCCATGACAGAGGACGTGATTCATTACGGCGGAAAAGCGGTGGAGGGGATCGTTTTTTCCCAGCTCCTGAACAAGGAGAGCCGGCATGAAAGATACCGTGAATTCGTGCGGCAGTATCATGACCGTTTCGGTGTCAAACCGGGTTTTCCCGCGGTCCGCAGTTACGAGGCGGCGCGCCTCCTGTTCGATGCGCTGTCGGCGAACGGGGGAAATCCGGACACACTGAAATCGACCATATTGGAAGAACCGCATCTCTACGGCCTCCAGGGGGACTTCAGTATGGACCGGTACGGAGATCCCCAGCGGCAGCGCTATGTGATTACCGTACAGGAGGGGCGGTTTAAAACACTGTAAAAGGTCTGTCCTCCCGGCAGGCAAATGCAGGTCCCGGATATATGTGGAGCGAAAGATGAGACTGTATCCCAGGCTGAGAAGCCTACTGACATTCAATTTTGCCCTGGTCGCCGTGATACCGGTTTTTGTGGCGGGGTTTTCCGCAGTGGTGCTGCTGACAGCCGACATGGAGCGGGAGATCAACCGCCGGAATCTTCTGCTGGCCAGGTCTCTGGCCGGGGAGGTGGAACGGTTCCTTGACGAACCGCGTTCCCTGCTGGGCCATGCAGCCGACGTGATCGCACGAAAAAAACTGCTGGAGAGAGACACGATCAGGGCCTACCTTGAAAGCATCAACACCTTTTACCGATTTTTCGATAAAATACAGGTCCTGGACAACAACGGCATTGTCCGGCATCTTGCCCCTTTCAAAGAGGCCCATGTCGGCCTCGATCTCTCCAGGCAGCCTTTTTACACAATCAGCCGTTCGATGCGGAAACCCTGCTGGTCGTCCCCCTTTATTTCCATGGATACCGGTCAATCCACGCTTGTACTTACAAGGCCGTTCGAAAAAGGCATGATCGTGGGATACCTCAATCTCGGCACATTGAATGACATCATCAGCAAGGTGGAGATCGGGGAAAAGGGTTATGCCACGGTGGTGGACAATAAAGGCACCATTCTGGCCCACAGAAAGCACAGTTTTGTATCTCAAAGGCTCAACATTAAAAATATGAGCATTATTCAGCAGGGACTTGCCGGAAAAGAGGGCACGTTCCGGTACCGGTTCGAGGATGCGGAAAGACTGGGCAGCGTGGCCGTGGTGCCGCAGACCCGCTGGCTGGTGATCATCACGCAGCCGCTGGAGGAGGCCCTGGCCCCCGTGGACAGGATCCGGGCCGTGATCTGGACCGGGGTGGCCCTGGGGGGCATCCTGGCACTGGTAATCGCCTTTGTCAGCCTGAAAAAGACCCTCGGGCCGTTTTCAAGGCTGGTGAGTGGTGCCCGGAAGATAGCCCACGGCGACTACCATATTGAGACCCTTCCCCGGAGCTATCCCGAAATTGACGAACTCGAGGCGGATTTCCGTATAATGGCCGAGGCGGTAAAAAGCCGGGAGCAGGCACTGCGGGAGAGCGAGGAGAAATACCGCGTCCTGTTTGAAAATGCCGGTGAAGCCGTTTTTGTTGTGCAGGACGGGTTTATAAAATTCGCCAATCCCACAACCGAGGCCCTGTCCGGTTATCGGGAAGGTGAACTGGCAGTTACGCGCCTGGATGAGTTCGTTCATCCGGAAGACAGGGAGATCGTGATGGACCGGCACGCAAGGAGACTGACCGGGGGGCAAGTCCCCAGCACTTACTCTTTCCGGGTTGTCAGCAAAACAGGCGACACTGTCTGGATACAGCTCAATGCCGTTCTGATCAACTGGGAAGGGCGGCCGGCCACCCTCAATTTCATGCGGGACATCACCTACCAGCGAAAGCTGGAGACCCAGTTCCAGGAAGCCCAGAAACTGGAGTCCATCGGCACGCTGGCCGGGGGAATCGCCCACAATTTCAATAACGTGCTGATGGGGATTCAGGGACGTACGTCACTGGTGTTGATGGACAAGGATGCCGATCATCCCGACCGGGTGCACCTGGAGGGTATCGAGTCGTATGTCCGGAATGCGGCCGAGTTGACAAAAGACCTGCTGGCGTTTGCAAGGGGAGGGCGGTATGAAGTGACGCCCACGGACTTAAACGCGCTTGTCCAACATGAAAACCGTATGTTCGGCGAAACCCGGAAAGAGATCAATGTACACGGCATATACAAGGAGAACCTCTGGACCGTCGAGGTGGACCAGGGGCAGATACGGCAGGCACTTCTGAATCTCTACGTCAACGCCTGGCAGGCCATGCCGGGTGGCGGCGATCTCTATGTCCAGACCGAAAATATCACCATCGACGAAAATACGCCCGGGCCATTTGACGGCGCGGCCGGCCGGTATGTGAAGATCTCGGTCACCGATACCGGGACAGGCATGGATGCGGCGGTCAAGGAGAAAATATTCGATCCGTTCTTCAGTACCAACGAAATGGGCATGAGCACGGGGCTGGGACTTGCCTCGGTATACGGCATCATCCGGAATCACGGCGGTTTCATCAATGTGTACAGTGAAAAGGGAGAGGGCACCACCTTTAACCTTTACCTGCCGGCATCTGAAAAAGCGGTGGCCGAGGAGAAATCCGCCGCCGGGAAAGTGGTGCGGGGTGAGGGCACCATACTGCTTGTGGATGACGAGGAGATGATCCTCGATGTCGGACGGGAACTGCTTTCCCACCTGGGATATGAAGTTATTACCGCTGCCGGCGGAAAAGAAGCGATTGCGGTTTATGAGAAAAACAGGGCGCGGATCGATGTGGTGATCCTTGACATGATCATGCCCGGCATGGGGGGAAGAGAGGTCTTTGAGCGGCTCAAAGAGACAGATCCCGGTACCCGGGTGCTCCTTTCAAGCGGTTACAGTCTCAACGGCCAGGCCCAGGAGATCCTGGACAGCGGGTGTGACGGATTTATCCAGAAGCCGTTCAACCTGAAAGAGATATCCCGCAAGGTGCGGGAAATTTTCGACCATAAAGAGAGATAGAGCTTCTTATCGGGCGGTTGCCGTAAGTTTTTGAAAACGTTCCATCAAGTGTTCTCAAGCGGCAGTCAGCGTATATGCCGCCGGCAACCGGCAGACGCTCCTGAACCCGGACGTCGGGGGATTTTTCCGTCTGCAGGCCTGAACCGCAGGAACTGCGGGCAAGTCTGTCCTCAGACAGCCTGCGGTTCTTAACGCCCTGCAGACGGAAAAATGCTTCCCCCTTACGTCCTGAACGTTCAGTCGCGCCCGCCGGCTACCGGCTCCGGCACCAACCGTCAACGATTGAAACTCTTGCGTGTTTTTGGTTTTCCGGCCTATGGCCGGAACGCCAAGCCACCCGCTTCGCGGGTGGTCGTTGGCTGGATGGTCAATGACGGGAAAGCGGCGAGTTACGGCCTGACTGCCTTACAATGATCGAATTGCCTGCGATTTTTGTAAAAGCGCAAAAAGCCTGGAATGTAAAACGGCGGACTGTTTGAGGACATACTTGACCGCAGTTTCCGCCGTTTAATGGAAGGCTTTTCAGCGCTTTCAAAAATCGTTCAGGCACCAGGGAGTGTAAGGCAGTCAGACCGTAACGGGTATCGGCTGTTAGCGTTTTCAAAATCTGAATGCCGGCCGCGCTCAGTTTCGCTCCGATCGTCCTGAACCTGTCCGCTCGCCCTTTTTTACAAAAACGGCCGAAAAGACCGTGATGAGATGTTCCCGCACGTTGGCCGACATGGTCCTGCCGAACTGGATGCCGTTGTCCCCGAAAAGAATGTGCGGGCCAAGCGGCACGGGGGATTTTTCCATTTTTTCACACGCTTTTTTTACCTTTTCCCACCACTCTATGGCCGCTTCCCGGTCGTCTGAATAAAACAGGCGCTCAAATCCGTTTTCCGAAAGGATGGTGTCGAGGGTTTCCTGCGTCACCAGGCAGGAGATGTCATGCCGGGCCGCCCAGGGAGCCGGCAGGTGGATGGGGCTGTCTCCTGTTTGGGTGATTTCGTGGAGCACAAGTTTCCCCCCGGGTTTTAAAACCCGTCTGAATTCGCTTATCACACGTGCCTTGTCTTCGATGTTCATCAACAGGTGCTGGCAGAGCACCGCATCAAATGTGCCGTCGTCGAAGGGCAGGTGGTACACGCTCGCCTTTTCGAAGGAGACGTGTTTTTCAAGGCCGGTGCTTTTCGTCAGGAAGTCGGCGGCCGCAATGAACTCATCCACGTTGTCCACCCCAATGACACGGCATTGGGACGTGTCCGCGATCAGACGGGAGGAACCGCCGATACCGCAGCCGGCGTCCAGGATTGTCATGCCCGGCTTGAAACCGGCTTCCCGGCAGAGATCAATGGTGGCCAGGTGTCCGCCGGTATGGAGCTGGTCAATGGTGGCAATATCCCTGAGACGGAGATGGTCCGGATCTTTTCCCGCCTGTTTCAGTGCCGCGGCGATTCGGGTTTTCAGGTCCCTGCGAAAGTAGTGCGCGACTACTTTTTCTTCCATACCGGCTCTCTTTTCCCGGTAAAGGCTTCCAGTCCCTCGGCCGCATCCTCGGTGGACAGAAGGGAGGCAAACATTTCGACCATGTGGTCAAGGGCTTTGTCATAGGGCAGATCCGCCATCTGGTAGATGCCCCTTTTGCCGCACTCCATGGCCAACGGGCTCTTGGCCGCCAGTTTGCCGGCAAGGGCCATGGTTTCCGCTTCAAGGTCGTCATCCGGGACCACGCGGTTAATGATGCCGAGCCGTTCGGCTTCGGCCGCCGACATGATATCACCGGTCAGCACCATCTCCAGCAGCTTTTTTCGGGAGACATGCCGGGAGAGCGGTACGGCCGGTCCGACACAGATGAGACCGACATTGATGGCGGTGGTGCCGAATTTGGCGCTTTCCGCTGCAATGGCCATGTCCGCGGCAAACACGAGACCGGCGCCGTTGGCCAGGGTGTACCCCTTGGCCGATGCGATGACCGGCTTTTTCATTTCGGCAATGGTGCGGCTGTGCCGGTCCATGCGCCGGATCAGTTCCACGTTCTCCCGGTGGCTGTTGCCTTTGAACGCGTCAAGCGCGATGCCGGTGGAAAAGTGTTTGCCGCTGGCGTTAATCACAACCACCCGGACATCGTCGTCCGCATCCATTTCCAGAAGATAGGTGTTGAGCAGATCGGCAAACCGCGTTGAAAAGGTGTTTTTTTCTTTTTCCCTGTTAAGGGTGACAATGCCGATGTGGTCCTTTTTGTCCTTCAGGACCGGGTCTTGTTCAGCCATTTTCACTCCTTGAGTTCTTCTAAGTTTTCAAAATAGTCCAGCGCTTCCGGATTTTTCAGTGCATCCTTGTTCCGTACCGCTTTGCCTTCGATTACTTTTTTCACGGCCAGCTCCACTTTTTTCATGTTCAGCGTATACGGGATATCCGGGGTTTCGATGATTCTGGCGGGCACGTGGCGGGGTGAGGCGTTGGCCCGGATGTCCTTCTTTATCCTGTCTTTGAGCTCATCGGTGAGGGTGTGCCCGGGCGCCATTTTGACAAACAGGAGCACCCGGACGTCGTTGTGAAAATTCTGCCCGATCACCACGCTGTCTTCGATCTCTTCTATCCGGTCCACCCGCCGGTATATCTCGGCCGTGCCGATCCGCACGCCGCCGGGATTCAGTGTGGCGTCCGACCGGCCGTACATGATCACCCCGCCGCGCTCGGTCACCTCGATGAAATCCCCGTGAGTCCAGACGCCGGGAAAGTTTTCGAAATAGGCGGACCGGTATTTCGAGCCGTCCGGATCGTTGAAGAAGTAGATGGGCATGGACGGGAAGGGGGCGGTGCAGACGAGTTCTCCCTGCTCTCCGTAAACCGGTTTGCCCTCGCTGTTGTAGGCGAACACTTTCATGCCCAGTCCCCGGCACTGAAGCTCGCCTGAATATACGGGCCCCATGGGATTTCCCAGGGCAAAGCAGCCGTTGAGATCGGACCCCCCGGATATGGAGGCAAGCTGCAGGTCTGATTTGATTTCGTTATACACAAATTCAAAGTTCTCTTCCGACAGGGGGGAGCCGGTCGACAGAACCGCCTTCAGGAAAGAGAGATCAAATACCCAGCAGGGTTTGACGCCTGAATTTTTGAGCGCCTCGATATAGCCGGCACTGGTGCCGAAAACCGTTATCTTCTCGTCCTGTGCCATCTGCCAGAGCGCTTCCGGATTCGGGTGGAAGGGGTTGCCGTCGTACAGGACAATGGTGGCGCCGGTGCCAAGCGCGCATACCAGCCAGTTCCACATCATCCAGCCGCAGGTGGTAAAGTAGAAAATGGTGTCCTGCTCCGTGAGGTCGGTATGCAGGACCAGTTCCTTGAGCTGGTGGATAAGGACACCGCCCGCCCCCTGTACCATGCACTTGGGAAGACCGGTGGTGCCGGAAGAGTACATGATATACAGCGGATGGTCGAAGGGGAGCTGTGCAAAGGAAATGTTTTCAGCGGTATCGTCTTTGAAATCGCTGTAAAGCACGGCATTGGGCAGGTTGGATATGTCCGGCTTCTCATTTATATAGGGAGTGACCACCACTTTTTCGATGGACGGGATATTCTCGATAATACCGGCAATTCTCTCCAGGCTGTCAATGGGCTTGCCTTTGAAAAAATACCCGTCCGCCGTAAATATCACCTTCGGTTCTGTCTGTCCGAACCGGTCCAGCACGCCCTTGATGCCGAAATCGGGTGAGCAGGAGGACCATACCGCCCCCAGGCTCGTGGCTGCCAGCATGGCAATAACGGTTTCCGGCATGTTCGGCATGAACCCCACCACCCGGTCGCCGGGCGAGATGCCCATTTTTTCAAGGGCGGCCGCTGTTTTGACAACTTCACTGTAAAGCGCACTGTAGGTGAGTTCCCGCCTTACCTTGTCTTCTCCGCGGAACACGATCGCTTTTTTCTCGTTTCTGTACCGCAGGAGATTTTCGGCAAAGTTCAGCCGCGCTTCCGGAAAAAATCGGGCGCCGGGCATTTTGTCAGGGTCGTCAATCACGGTGTCCGATGTTTCCGACGCCAAGATGCCGACAAAATCCCAAAGGGTCTGCCAGAAGTCCGCCAGGTTTTCCACGGACCATTGGTACAGCTCATCGTAGGTTGAAAAGTCCTTGTCAAACTTATGGTTCACGGTCTGCATGAATGCGTACATGTTGGTGTTTTTTATTCTCTCTTCAGACGGCTGCCATAATCGTTTTGCCATTTCAAGCCTCCTTCGGAACAGGGCCGGTGCCCGGGCAGGCCCGGGCACCGGCAGCTTTGTCCGTTTTATTCGTAGAGAACGGCCAGAATTGTCGCTTTTCCGTTTTTTGCCGATATGTGGTGTGAGGTGGTCGATAGGTAGTAGGCACTGTCACCCGGTTCGAGTTCATAGGTGTCGTCCCCGATGATCAGTTCGGCCGTGCCGTCAATCACGTAGATAAACTCCTCCCCGTCATGAACCGAGATCTCCTTTTCAGATGTCTCTTCCAGCTGGACAATCAGCGCTTCCATGTGCCGGCCCTGCACTTCGGGCGCCAGACTCATGTAGGAGTACACACTCTTTTTGCCTTTGCCGGAGGTGGACCGGGATATCTTTTTCCGTTCGTTTTTCCGGGTGATGGAGTAGAGGCGCGTGCCCATGCCGGAAACAACGCGGCCCAGGGCGCTGTCAAGGGCTTTGGAAAGCTTCATCACAGTGCCCAGCTGGGGCTGAATGTCACCGTTTTCAATATCCCGGAGCATGCCGGTGTCAAACCCGGTCATCTTGGACAGGTCTTCCAGTGATATCCCTTTTTTCTCCCGCAGTATCTGTATGCGCCTGCCGACTTCGTCCACCTCCCCCATATCACCGTCGCCGATATCGCCTGTGAGGTCTTCAAAGTAGTCCACATTGATATGGGGCACTTTCTTGTCGTTTTTTTCCATTGCGTCTCCTTGTGTTAAGACCATTCCTTTGGGAAAACCTGATCCGGGTCTTCCCCGAGTTTTTCTTTTAACGGTTTGAGCCCGGGCCGGGCAAATTCCATGTGACCCTCGGTCAGGGTTCTGCCGTTGATCACCGCTTCGCTCCGCAGCCGCCGGCCGATGGTCTTCTCCATCTGTTTGCCGAGCCACAGCACCCGGTCCACATCCCATCCGTGCTCGATCCCCATTTCATCGATCTGGACAAGGGTGTCTTCGAGACAGACCAATCCCACATACCGGGGATCGTCGTAGTAGTATTCCCCGGTGCCCTTTGTGGGCCTGTCGTCGATGAAGTTGGCCGGTTGTCCCCCGAGACCGCCCAGGGTGGCTTCATAGTTTGTGATGCCCGCCTGGAGGGCGGCAAGGACCGATGCGGAAGCGACCCGTTTGGTCTCGTGGAAGTGGGCGATGTGCAGGCTGGTGTCCGGCAGCTCATCCAGGATCATGGAAAAATAGCGGTACACGTCCGGAGCGGAGGCACTCCCGTCGTGGTCGGCATGTTCCACATCGTTCGCCCCTATATCGCGCCATCGTTTAGTGAACGTCACCGCGTCTTTCAGGTCGGTGGCCCCGCCGATGGGGCTTCCCCAGATGGTGCTGACCGTGCCGCACATTTTGATGCCGGCATCGTTGCATTTCTTTGTGCACCTTTCCGCTTCCTTCCAGTAGTCGGGAAGGGTCGTGCCGGAGTTGGCAAAGTGATGCTGTTCCTCGGTGGAGACCATCATCAGCACCCGGTCCGGGCCGTACCCCTTCTCCCTGAGCTCGATGGCCCTGTCCACCGCGGGCTCCCGGATGGTAATGGCGGTAAAGCATATGTCATCCGGGTTGATGCCGCGTTTGTCACACTTCTTTTTAAACAGGTCGCCTCTCAGATACCGTAAAAGCGTTTCGCCGTCGCTGAACTGGGGCATCAGGTAGGGGTTGCCGAGGTTTGTCACTTCAATGTACCGGCATCCCGCGAAAACCAGCTCTTCAAGATAGGTTTTCTTGGCCTCGGTCGAGATGAATTTTTCTTCGTGCTGGAACCCGTCTCTTACCGTAATATCCCCGATGGTGACCTTTTTGGGCATTCTCGGGAATACTTTCCACATATCATACGCTGTCATACATCCTCCTAATTTTTTACTATATCAGAATCTGAAATTTCCGAAAGAGGGATTTTCAACCGGTTTGAGCAGGCTTACTTCAAAGGCGAAGGAAAGCCATTCCCTGATTTCGGAAAACTTAACTACCCTGTCGTTTAAAAGGCGGGCCGAACAGAAGAACGGATGGGCTTCACCGTCATACTTGTCGATCATCTTCTGCCGGAACGCCTCCTTTTCCTCCTCGGTCATGGGATTGCCGGCCGCTTTCCGCTTGTTTTCCTCTATGGAGAGCAACACGCCGCCGGCGCTTTTGCCGCTCATAACCGATGTCCTGGCCCGCATGGTGGAAAAGAGAAAGTGGGGGCGGTATCCCCGGCCGCACATCCCGTAGTTGGCCGCACCGTTGTCCGGCCCGATCACAAGCTGAACCCGGGGCACCTGGGCGCACGAAACGGCCCGGACCATGTCCGCCCCGTATTTCCCGATACCGGAATGTTCGGAATCAGACCCCACCATGTACCCGGGCGAGCTCTGGATAAAGAGCAGCGGTATCTTTTCGTGGGAACACCTCACGATCCATTCCGCCACCTTCTTGGCCGACTCATGGAAGATGATGCCGGCCTGGTTCGACGCGATGACGCCGACGGGAAGGCCCTTGATCCGGATCTTGCCGGTGAGCACGTTGGTACCTTTGCCCGGCGCGTAATTTTTTTTGTATTCCAGAAAGACGCTCCCGTCCGCGATGCACTGAATAATGCTTTTCGAGTCGATGCCCTGGAGCGGCGAGATTGGCAGATGGTCGTAGATGGTCTCCGGGGGTACGGCGGGTTCCTGGGACTGATAGCGGTGTATATGGACCGTCTGGGGTTTTTCCAGGCTGAGCAGGTCCCTTGCTCTGGCCACCGCCTCTTCCGGGTTCTGGCAAAGGTGGTCCGCACCGCCGGATATCCGGGTGTGGATCTTGCCGCCGCCCAGCTCCTCGGCTGAAATCACTTCGCCGGTGGCCATTTTGACCAGCGGCGGCCCGCCTAAAAAAGAGAAGGAGGAGCCGTCGATCATGATCGACTCACAGGCCATGAACACGATATAGGCACCGCCGGCCGTGTTGCCGCCGGTGCTCAGGGTCACCTGTCTCAGGCCCTGGGCGGACATGCGCGCCATGTTGTAGAAGATGGACCCGAAGTGCTGGTCATCCGGAAATACGTCCGCCTGCATGGGCAGGAACACCCCGCCGGAATCCGCGATATAGACGCAGTTGAGTCCGCATCGTTCGGCAATGGCCTGGGCGCGCATATGTTTTTTCAGCGTGATGGGAAAGTAGGTGCCGGCTTTGACCCGGGGATCGTTTGCCATGATCATGGTCCAGTTGCCGTGTATTTTCCCGATGCCGGTGACAATGCCGGCACACGGCACATCGTCCACGCCGGGGTAATTGAGCCCGAACCCGGCGAGAAGCGACAGCTCGTAAAAGGTCTCCCCGGGATCTATCATGTCCTGGATCAGGCTTCGAACAGGGCGTTTGCCTCTTTCGGCAAGCCGGTCAACCGCTTTCTGCCCGCCCGGCCATACCGCTTCGTACTGCCGGCCTTCCAGCTTCTGCTCCTCGTTCAGCCAGAATGATCTGTTATCGTCCATGTTATCGTCCTCGTTATTTCCCTTTGTATTCGGGTTTTCGTTTTTCCCTGAAAGCCGTCAGCCCTTCGATTCTGTCCTCTGTGGGGATGGTGACCCTGTAGGCATTGGATTCGATGGCAAGCCCGGTGCTGATGTCGGTTTCAATGCCCCTGTTAATGGCGTATTTGGCCTGTTCCACCGCGATGGGGCCTGTCTGACTGATCATTTCCGCCATGTCAAGGCACTGGGCCATGAGGTCGCCGGCCGGGCATTTTTTATTGATCAGGCCGATGTCAAGGGCTTCCGCAGCGTCCACCCGCCGTCCCGTGAATATGAGTTCCTTTGCTCTGGCGACACCGATAATCCGGGGAAGGCGCTGGGTGCCGCCGCCGCCGGGGATAATGGCGAGCCGGGTTTCCGTGAGCCCCATCAGGGCGTTGTCGGAGCCGATCCGGATATCCGATGCCAGGGCGATTTCCGTGCCGCCCCCGAGGGCCACACCGTTGACCGCGGCAATGACCGGCCTCGGGAAATCCTGTATGGCCGAGGTCAGCTCCCGGATCGTCATGATAAACTTCTTGACCTCATCGTCGGTGAGGGTGGCCCGTTCCTTCAGGTCCGCACCGGCACAGAAAACCTTTTCTCCGGCCCCTGTTATGATAACCGACCGGATATCATTCCTGAAATAGAGGGCCGCCAGGCTGTCCCTGAGTGCATACAAAAGGCCGAAATTGAGAGAGTTCATGGCGGCCGGCCGGTTCAACGTGAGAATCGCGGCCCCGCTCTTTTCCTCTTTCAACAGTGTCTCTTCTTTTTCCATTTTTTCTGTCCTTGAGTTAGCATCCAATGTATCGGGAGATGACAATGCGCTGGACCTCGGAAGTCCCTTCCCCGATTTCCAGAAGTTTCTGGTCCCGGTAGAACCGTTCCACGTTGTACTCCTTCATCAGGCCGTATCCGCCGTGGATCTGGACCGCATGGTCCGCCACCCGGCTCATGACCTCAGAGCAGTAGAGCTTGGCCATAGCCGCTTCCTTTTCAAACGGCCGTTTTTTGTCCTTGAGCCAGCACGCCTTGTACAGGACGTTCCGGGCACACTCTATCTCCATGGCCGAGTCCGCCAGCTTGAACGCCACGGCCTGGAATTTCGATATGGGCTGGCCGAACTGCTGCCGTGATTTCGCGTATTTCAGCGCCAGTTCATAGGCGCCCTGGGCCCCGCCAAGGCCCATTGCGGCAATGGAGAGCCTGCCGCCGTCCAGGGTGTTGAGCATCTGGTGGAACCCGTCTCCCTTTTTGCCCAGGATATTGTCTTTTGGGATCCGGACATCGTCAAAGTAGAGTTCGGCTGTGTTGGAGCCCCGCCACATCAGTTTTTTATGCATGGGTACCGCCTTGAAACCGGGGGTGCCCGATTCCACGATAAAACAGGAGTGTTCCGGCTTGCCGCTTTCCCGTCTGCCGGTCACGGCCTGGACCGTGACCCCGTCCGTCATTTCCGATGCCGCATTGGTGATAAATATTTTGGAGCCGCTGATCACCCATTCGTCACCGTCGAGGGTGGCGGTGGTCTGGCTCGATCCGGCGTCCGATCCGGCAGTGGGTTCGGTCAGCCCGAAACCCCAGAGGGCCTCTCCGGAGCAGAGGCGGGGAAGGTATTTCTGTTTCTGCTCTTCGGTGCCGAAATAATAGATGGGCCCGATCCCGAGAGAATTGCCCGCGGCAACGGTTGCGGCCTGGGACCCGTCAATCCGGGCCACTTCTTCAACCGCGATGATATACGAAATGTAATCCATGCCCTGGCCCTCGTATCCTTCCGGCACGAACATACCGAAAAGACCGATTTCTCCCATCTTTCTGGTGAGGTCAACCGAGAACTCCTCGTTTTCGTCAAGCGCCGCCGCAACAGGTTCGATCTCGTTCTGGGCAAACTTTCTGACCTCTTTGCGGATCATTTCCTGCTCTTTTGTAAGATCAAAATCCACCCTGATCCTCCTTGTAATGGTTGGTTGAGACCTTTGAGAATCACCGTTGGTTGTTTTCAAAGGGACACATCGTTCAAAGCTCTCTGTGTTAAAATTCTATGTAAAACAGCTGAAACCCCTGCCATGCTTTTATTCCGGCAAACTGACCGAGCGCTCAGTCTACTTAATTTTTATACTATACGGGATTGATTCAATTTGTCAAATTTTTTTTAAAAAAATTGTTGACACCCTTTTTTATAGAGAGTAAGTCAGGAAGAATGAATTGATCATCAGGAAGATGACCGGTTGTTTTCAACCCGTGGGGAATGTACCGCCGGACAGCAACCGTTAACAATTGAAACACTGGTGTGTTTTGTTTTTCCGGCCTTTTACAGGCCGGGCGCGCTGTTAATTCAGATGCAGCGGCAGACACGCCGAGCCACCCGCTTTGCGGGGGCCGTAATTTTTTAGGTTTAATAAGGCCACGAAGGTT
>CAYZHB010000019.1:26163-31614 GCA_964478245.1 uncultured Desulfobacterales bacterium
AAGGTTTACAGACAGGGCAGAACGCCTTGACTGTTTACCTTGGTGGCCTTTTTTGTTTGGATAAAGACAGCCGAACGCCGTGATGCCGTCGGCATGTTGAACGCATTAAAAATTTTCAGGTTCACAAGGAGGAATCAATGGAAAAAAAGGAAAAATCAATGGAAAAATTTGTTTTCAGCGGGAAAACGGGGCGTGAAAAAAATCGGTTTTCCGGTTTTGTTTTTACTGTTATTCTGTTCGCATATCTTTTTCTGTTGCCGTTTTGTGTCTTGGCGGATGAGCCGGATAAGTCGCAGAAGACATATGAGCTGGAAGATATCGTGGTCTCCACGACCCGGAGTGAAATTCCGGTCAGTGATGCCGCTCAGAGCGTGACCGTTCTGTCACAGGAAGATATAATGGCCTCTCCCTTTGAACGGGTGGAAGACATTCTCCGCACCGTGCCGGGTGTCTACAATACGCGGCATTACGGCAGACAGACATCGGGTGTTTCCAACCCCATCACCCTCCGGGGGGTCGGCGGCAACCGGGTGCTGTTACTGGTGGACGGGGTGCCGCAGAATCACAATTTTAACAATTCCATTGCCTGGGTGGCGTGGGGACACATTCCCAAGGAGGCTATCCAGCGTATCGAAATCGTCCGGGGGCCCACTTCCGCCATGTACGGATCGGAAGGCATCGGCGGGGTGGTGCATATTATCACCAAAAAGCCCGGGGCAGAGCGCCGGACGTCCCTCCGAACAGAAGCGGGAACGTCAGATACCTACGCCGGTCACGCCTTTCACAGCCAAAAAATAAAAGATGTCGGCCTGATGATTGCCGGTGGATATGAAACGTCTGACGGGTTTTACATGGAGGAGGACCCGGAAAGCTACGAGAGAAAACGGCACCGGGATGTGGGAAAAGTCTTCGGCAAGGCCGCCTGGGAACTGAACGATGTATCGAGGCTCGATTTTTCCGGCCTGCATTATGACCATGAGACCGGTAAGGGGCGGGAATTTTTTTATGATGAACTTCAGCTTGACCAGTACACGCTGCACTATACCCGTCAGCCGGCCGGCGGCATGGCGCTTAACGGACTGCTCTATTACAACAGGGCGGACAAAATCGCCTATCAGGACAGTAAAAAGGATAGCTACTCTTCCCTTCTGCGCAGCGAAGACGCTCCTTCGTCAACGTGGGGCGCGGAGCTCGAGAGCCGGTTTCCGTTTCACCGGCAGAACAGTCTGATGGTGGGTATCAGTTTCAAGGAAACAGCATGGGATTATGATGATAATTTTGTTGACAGTGACCGGGATGAAGGATCTGAAGGCACCCAGCAGTACATAGCCCCTTTTGCCGATATGAACCTGAAATTTTTTGAGCAAAAAGTGATTGTGAATCTGGGTGCCCGGTATGACTGGATCAGAACCTCGGACGGCGCCAACTGGGACGATGACCCGGATGTGGGGGAACCGTATGACAATGAATACGCATCCCGGGAAAACAGCAGTTTTTCACCGAAATTCGGCATTACCTACCATCCGGATGAAAAAACCACTTTGCGGGCTTCTGCAGGTAAAGGGTTTCGTGCCCCCAGTCTGTTTGAACTTTACAAAGTCCATGTCAGGGGCGGGGGAAAGTACTATCGGGAACCCAACCCGGAACTGGAACCTGAAAAAATATGGGCGTATGACCTCGGGGTCGAAAAAAATTTTCTGGACAACTTCAAGGGAAGCCTCACGTTTTACCAATCGTTTGCCAAAGATTATATTGACTCCCGCCTGACCAACGCCTATGAAGAAGACGGCGCGACCTTTGAAGAGTACATTCTGGACAATGTAAGCAAGGTGGATATCCACGGTATTGAAGCGGAACTGAACTGGCACGCCAGAAATGATCTTATGGTGTTCGGCAATTACACATGGAATGTGTCTGAAGTAAAAGAAACCGAAGGCAGCTCTTTCGAGGAGGGGCATCACCTGACCGGTGACCCCAAACACAAGTTTCATGTGGGTACAACCTACCAGAATCCGCAGGTGGTGTCCCTCACCCTCATCTGGAACTATTATGTGGACAAATACTACTATGTAGACGAGCTTACCCAGGATACCGAGGAGTTCTGGAGTGTTGATGCGAGAATATCCAGATGCTTTTTCGACCGGGTTACCGCATACCTGAATGTGGAAAATGTTTTTGACAGCGTTGACAACGAAAGCATTGCACCCGGCACCATATACACGGCCGGTGTCGAGTTCACGTTTTAACCGTTACCACCCGCAAAGCGGGTGACTTGGCGTGTATGCATTCGCATCTCTATCGAACCCGGCCAGAGGCCGGAAGGACGAAACACGCGAGTGTTTCAATCGTTGACGGTTGTAACCGGGGGCACAGCCCCCGGTTTGAAAACAACCAATCATCAGGGGAAGGAGACTGAAACAATGAAAAAATTTCTGATATCAGTGTTTTTTTCACTGCTGTTTGCGGCACCCGCTTTGGGTCATCATCTGTGGATTGCCCCCGATAACGGTGCCTATACAATCAACCGCGGCATGATTAATGAGCGGACAGATCCGTATGATCCTGTCTGCGTTAAAGATATCCGGGCCTATGCAGGGGATGGAAGTGTGATATCCGTCAAACGGACAGACCGGGCAGAAGAGGCGGCTTTTAAAACAGAAGAAAAAGCCGCTGCCGTCAGCGTGGTCAGCAAATGGGGAGACCGGGTGATGACGACGCGCGGCAAAAAACTCATGAACCGGCAGGAAGCGGAATCAAAAGGGTTCAAGGTTATCAGCGCCTTTTTTTCAACCCAGTTTTCAAAAGCGTTGTTTGCGCCGTCACCGCTGAACCGGAAACCGGCCGGTTTGAAATTTGAGATTGTCCCCATGAAAGATCCCCTTGGGACGGCACCCGGAGAAAGTCTGCCCGTCAAACTTCTGTTTGACGGCGCTGTTCTGCCGGAAACCGCCGTTTTTATGCCGGGCGGGAACGAATACAAGACCGATGAAAACGGGATCGCCCGAATCGATATAGCCGACAGGGGAATCCATTTGCTGTATTCAATACACGAAACGCCTCCCGGCAGTGACAGTGCGATTGATTCCCTGAAATATATGACGTTTTTGACATTTGAGGTGAAGTGATGGGACGTATGTTTTTTCTGATTGTTTCGGTTTTCATTCTGAACATACCGGTCCCGGTTGCGGCCCACGGGACCGATTACCGCCTGGTAGAGGATGCGCGGGTGGTTGTGGCGGAGTTCTTCTATTCGGACAAAGAGCCCATGCGGTATTCCGACGTATTGATATTCAGTCCTGACAACAGAGAAGTTGAATATCAGAACGGCCGGACCGATAAAGAGGGACGTTTTGCCTTCTGCCCGGACAGGTCCGGCGAATGGCAGCTGACCGTTAACGACGGTATGGGCCACGCTGTCAACACCACAGTGCAGGTGAGCCCTGAAACAGACAATTACAGCGGCGGTTCGCCGGCATCCACGAAACAGAAGGCCTTTTTGGCCGACAGTGCGGTGTGGATCAGGATAGTATTCGGTTTGAGTGTCCTGCTGAACGTTTTCTGGGGATTGCAGACAGTGGTGAAACGCCGCTACAAAAACATGAAGACCTGAATTGTCAGCCACCCTTTCCGATTCTCAGACTGAAGGCCATGCCATGGCGCATGTCCTGCGTGTGCCCGCTGACTTTAACAAAAGATGCCGGCCAAACCCGGCATAGAAAGCATCCCGCCACCTGCTTTCCAAAGTTGCTCCGTAAAACAAATTTACCCTGACTTAGTAGCGATAACGGCTTGACAACAAGAGCGAAAAATGTAACAAGAAAAGTATTGACTGAGCGCTCGTTCAATAGCCGGGCGTTTCTCAAGAGGAGAGACCGGTTTGGCGGAAAAATCAGAAAAAGAAAATCAGTACGGGGAAAGTGAAGTTCCCACCCAGATAAAAAATCCCGTGCTTGTGGAACAGAGACGGCGGCAGATTATCGATGCAACGGTTCAGCTTTTTGTGGCGCACGGCTATCATAAAACCACCACCCGGATGATTGCAAAGGCGGCCAATTTTTCCATCGGATCGCTCTATGAATACGTCAGTTCCAAGGAAGACCTTTTGTACCTGGTCTGCAAAACCATCCACAGCGAAGTCCAGGAAGCTGTGGAGAAAGCCCTTTCCCGCAAAGCGGATGAACGGCAGCGGCTGGCGGAAGTCATCAGGGGGTTTCTGCTGGTATGCGATCACATGGCCGACCATGTACTTTTGATGTATCAAGTGACCCAGTTTCTGCCCAAAAAATGGGAAAAGCAGGTCCTGGAAAACGAGCTGAACATCACCGGCATTTTCATTGAAATACTTGAAGAGCTTTCCGGAAAGGGCAGTTTCCCCGAGCTGGATCCCAAGACCATTGATCTCCTCGGACAGAACATATCGGTTCTGGGGCACATGTGGGCCTTCAGACGCTGGTACCTGCGCAAGACGTTCACCATTGAAGACTACATTGAAAAACAGACCGATTTCATCCTCGGATTTATAGAGTGGGAAAAATGAAACCGTATTTTACAAGGAGAGGCGATGAACACTTCCGAAGCAATTTATAAACCGGAAAATTCAGTAAAAGTTGTCACGGCCACTTCACTCTTTGACGGGCATGACGCGTCGATCAATATAATGCGGAGAATTCTCCAGGATTCGGGTGCAGAGGTGATTCATACGGGCCACAACCGGTCGGCCGAGGAGGTGGTGAATGCCGCCATAGAGGAAGATGCCCAGGGCCTTGCCGTTTCGAGTTACCAGGGCGGGCATTTTGAATATTTCAAATACATGGTGGACCTTCTGAAGAGCAAAGGCGCCTCCCATATAAAGGTATTCGGGGGCGGCGGAGGGGTGATTATCCCGTCTGAAATAAAAGACCTTCAAGCCTACGGGGTTGAACGGATCTATTCACCTGAAGACGGGGCCGGCATGGGGCTTCAGGGGATTATCAACGACATGCTGAAACGGATGGATTTCTCCACCGTGGATTTTGCCCATCTGGATTATTCCCGGCTTGATACCGAAGACAAATTCGGTACCGCCAATATCATCACGGCGGTGCAGGAGGCCTGGACCGGGGACCGGCAGATGTTTGAGGAAATTACAGACCGCATCGCCGGGCTGACAAAAGACCGGAACGTGCCGGTGATCGGCCTGACCGGTACGGGGGGCGCCGGCAAATCGTCGCTCACCGATGAGCTGATACTCAGAATTTTGCGGGATTTCGACGAGATCGATGTGGCGGTCATCAGCTGTGATCCGTCCCGGAAAAAAACGGGCGGGGCCCTGCTCGGCGACCGGATCCGGATGAACTCCATCGAATCCGGCCGCGTATACATGCGGTCCCTCGCCACACGGCAGACACGGTCCGAGCTGCCTGAAGCGCTGCCCCAGGCCATCGAGGTGGTAAAAGCCTCCGGATACGATAT
>CAYZHB010000019.1:31624-34012 GCA_964478245.1 uncultured Desulfobacterales bacterium
ATATCGTGATCGTGGAAACGGCCGGCATCGGTCAGGGGGATTCACTGGTGGTGGACATGGTGGATATCTCCATTTACGTCATGACAGCGGAGTTCGGTGCGCCCTCACAGCTTGAAAAAATCGATATGCTGGATTATGCGGATATCATCGCCGTCAACAAGTATGAGAAAAAGGGCAGCGAGGACGCCCTGAGAGATGTCCGCAAACAGGTCCAGCGGAACCGGAGGGCCTGGGATGTCAACATGGATCGCCTGCCGGTGTACGGCACCATCGCATCCAAGTTCAACGATGACGGGGTCACGGCATTTTATCACGGCATCCTGGACCTGATATCCGAGCGAAAGGGCCTCCGTCTCGAGTCCCGTATTCCGAGGAAGGATATAAAGGCCTCCACCCATAAAACCATTATTATTCCGGGGGAGCGCACCCGCTATCTTTCCGAAATCGCCGATACGGTGCGGGCGTATCACCGGGAAACCGGTGAACAGGCCGCGGTTGTCCGGGAGCGGTGGCACATCGAAGAGACCGTTTCGCTCATGGAAAAAGCCGGAACGGATGCGTATGCGGATGCGGTGGACAAACTCAAACAGGCCCTGACTGACTGCAGCGGCCGGATAACCCCGGAGACCGACGAGCTGCTGGACACGTTCGGGGAGATTAGAGAGACGTACGCACAGGATGAGCTCGTCTATACCGTACGAGACAGGGAATTCCGGGTGCCGCTTTACACGGAGTCCCTGGCCGGGTCAAAGATTCCCAAGGTGTGTGTGCCGCGGTTTGAAGACCCGGGTGAATACTACAAGTGGATGCGGAAAGAGAATATCGCGGGGAATTTTCCCTTTACCGCGGGTGTGTTTCCTTTGAAGAGAAAGGATGAAGATCCCACGCGCATGTTTGCCGGTGAAGGGGGGCCCGCGGATACCAACCGGCGGTTCAAGCTTCTTTCCCAGGATTCCCCTGCCAAACGGCTTTCGACCGCGTTTGACTCGGTCACCCTGTATGGATGGGATCCGGCCGTCAGGCCGGATATATACGGAAAAATCGGCACCTCCGGGGTTTCCATCTGCACCCTGGATGATGTCAAGGTGCTTTATGGCGGATTTGATCTCTGCGCCCCCAACACTTCCGTGTCCATGACCATCAACGGGCCGGCGCCCATGATGCTGGCGATGTTCCTGAACACCGCCATCGACCAGCAGTTTGACAAGTTCCGGGAGGAAAACGGCACCGAACCGTCGGCACAGGAGGCGGCCCAATTGAGAAGCCATGCCCTTTCCACCGTCCGGGGCACGGTCCAGGCCGATATACTCAAAGAGGACCAGGGACAGAACACCTGTATTTTTTCCATTGAATTCGCCCTCAAGATGATGGGGGATATCCAGCAGTACTTCAATGACCACAATGTCATGAATTTTTATTCGGTCTCCATTTCCGGTTACCACATTGCCGAAGCCGGCGCCAATCCGATCACCCAGCTGGCGCTGACGCTGGCCAACGGGTTTACCTACGTGGAATACTACATTTCCAGGGGGATGGACGTGGATTCGTTTGCCCCGTCTCTCTCCTTTTTCTTTTCCAACGGCATGGATCCGGAATACACGGTCATCGGGCGTGTGGCCAGGCGCGTCTGGGCCATCGCAATGAAACGGCTGTACAATGCGAACGAGAAGTCCCAGAAGCTGAAGTACCATATACAGACGTCCGGCCGCTCCCTTCACAGCCAGGACATCCAGTTCAACGATATCCGGACAACGCTTCAGGCGCTCTGCGCCCTGTACGACAACTGCAACAGTCTCCACACCAATGCGTTTGACGAGGCCATTACCACGCCTTCCGAGGAATCGGTGAGGCGGGCCCTGGCCATCCAGCTGATTATCAATAAAGAGTGGGGCCTTGCCAAGAACGAGAATTCCCTCCAGGGCAGTTTCATTGTGGAGGAGCTCACCGACCTTGTGGAAGAGGCGGTCCTGATGGAATTCGACCGGATAACCGAAAGAGGCGGTGTGCTGGGGGCCATGGAAACCGGGTATCAGCGGGGAAAGATACAGGAGGAGTCCATTTACTACGAGCAGCTGAAACATTCAGGTGATTTGCCCGTTGTCGGAGTGAACATGTTCAAGGACCCGGATGCCGACTATGACGAGATGGCCGCCTGCCTGGAACTTTCCCGGGCCACTGAGGAGCAGAAGAACCGGCAGCTTGAACGGCTCGATGCCTTCAGGGAAAGCCATAAGGATGCGGCCGAAGAAGCGCTTGAAACGCTCAAACAGACAGCCCTGGAGGGCGGAAACGTATTTGCCGAACTCATGGAAACGGTCAGGCACTGTTCGCTTGGCAGCATTACCCAGGCGCTCTATGACGTGGGCGGCAAATACCGGCGGAATATGT
>CAYZHB010000020.1:0-33827 GCA_964478245.1 uncultured Desulfobacterales bacterium
TACGCCCGGGGGAAAAAAACCGTCTCCACAAGCCCGGTTTCATCTTCAAACGTCAAGAACGCCATGGGATCGTTATGCTTTGTGGCCACTTTTTTCCGGGTGATCAGCCACCCGGCAAACCGAACCCGCTGCCCCGTCATGCGCGGCAGCTCTCTGGCCGTTACCGCCCCGGTCTCCTGCAGAGACGGTCTGTACAGGGCCATGGGATGCCCCTGACAGAGAAAGCCAAGCACGGCAAATTCCTTTCTCAGCCGGTCGAGAGGCGTTTCGGCCGGCAGATCAGGCAATGACTCCGAAACCCGAAAACTTTCAGCCGGTGACAGCCCTCCCTTTTCCCGCTTTTTCCGGAACACGAGAAAACGCCATAAAATCTGTGCCCGGTTCATGCCCGGGCTTATGCTGTCAAGGGTACCGCTTTGAATAAGGGCTTCCGCCTCGTTTTTAAGGGGATCCGCCCGGTGGAAAAAATCTGCCGCGCTTTTGAACGCTTTCTTTTTCCGCTCGACAACGATCCGTTTCAAAACCGTTTGCGACACCCCTTTCACGGCCCCGAGCCCCGCCCGCAGGTTCCGGCCGCTGCCTTTCCAGGCGATACCGCTTCGATTGACATCAGGGGGCAGGACCCTCAGCCCCATCCGTCCGGCTTCCGACACATAGGCAAACGTGCTGTAAAATCCGCCCCTGTTGGTGATCACCGCCGCCATGAACGCCGCCGGATAATGGGTCTTGAGCCAGGCCGTTTGAAAGGAGACCCTCGCGTAAGAAGCGCTGTGCGCCTTGCAGAAGGAGTAGCCGCTGAAACTGATGATCATTTTCCAGATCGACGCAATCGCCTTTTCTGAGACCCCTCTTGATTTTGCGCCGGCAACAAACCGGTCATAAAAATCCTGCAGCACCCGCTGCCGGTCCTTTTTTGAAAGGATCTTCCGCAATCCGTCCGCGTCTTCATGGGAAAATCCCGCAAGGGCGACCGCCACCTTTGACACATCCTCCTGAAACACCATCAGGCCGAACGTGTCACCCAGAACCCCGCCGAGCAGGGGATGAACAGGCAGATACGCGGCACCGTGCAGCCTCTCCAGGTATTCTTTGATGAATTCATTGGCCGCCGGCCGGATAATGCTCGAATGGATCACCACATACGCAAAGCCGCCCACCTTTGACTTCTGCTGCAGAAGCCGCATGGCCGGGCTCTCTATGTAAAAGCAGCCCATTGTGTTGCCGAACGCCACCGTCTGCTGGGTTTCCGGATCATCTTCCGGATCCTCTTTGAAATCGTCGAACGCAATACCGTTGTCGCGGATATTCTGCACCGCATCCCGGATCACCCCCAGGCTCCTGTTTCCCAGGAGATCGATCTTGACCAGGCCGGCATCTTCCGCCCCGTCCTTCTCCCACTGGATGACCGGCACCCCTTTGGCCGCGGTCTCCAGGGGCACATAGTCAGAGACCGGCCGCGGTGTAATGACGACCCCGCCCGGGTGCACGGAGATATAACGGGGCGCGCCGATGATCCGTTCCGCGGCCGCCATGATGGCCGGCCAGGGCTCGGGAAATCCCATGCCCCTGAATTCCGGGCGGCCGCTTACCGCGGACAGCAGATCCGGTTCCGCCGTCTCCCTTTTCCAGAACCAGGGCAGTTTTTTTGTCACGGCGTTGATCTCTGCATCCGGCAGACCGAACACCTTTGCGCATTCGCGAAGCGCCATGCGGGGCTGGAAAAGCACGTGGTTTGCCACCATTGCCGCATATCCCCTGTATTTCGCAAGCACGCCGGCAAGGATATCGTCGCGTTCATCCCAGGCGAAATCAACATCGATATCGGGCGGATCATTCCGGCCGGGATTGAGAAACCGTTCAAAGTAGAGGTTGTACTTGAGGGGACACACATCGGTTATGCCGAGACAGTACGCCACAATCGAGGCGGCCCCCGATCCCCTTCCGCATATCCGGCTGCTGTTCATGATGATTTCGTGAACCACCAGGAAATAGCCGGCAAACCCTTTTTTACCGATGATATCGAGCTCATGCTCGATCCGGTTCACCACCCTTTGGGAAAGCGACCGGCCGTAACGCCGCCCGGCTGAGGCATACACCTTCTCCCGCAGCAGGCGCTCCGCACTGCAGCCGTCCCTGTCCCGGAAAGGCGGCATGACGGTCCCAAAACACGGTTTTCTGAATTCAATCTTTTCCGCCACGACCCGGCTGTTCTTCATCGCCTCCGGAAATGTGGCAAAACGGCGGCGGTACGCTTCCGGAGAGGCCAGCCATGCCTTCCTGCGGGCGATATCCTTACCGGAGAGGCGGGACAGGCAGGTGTTGTTTTCAATGGCCCGCAGCATTTTGTGGACGGCCAGCTCTTCAGGGGCCGCAAAATAACTGTCCGGGGTGGCCACAACCGGTATGCCGCGTCTACCGGCACTTCTGACCAAAGGGGCGCTGCCGGGCAAGGGGTGAACCGCCATGGCGGCGGCCAGATCAACCCCTCTTTCATGCAACGAGCAGAGAAGATCTCTGCTGCCTGTCAGGACGAGAAGGCCGTCGGCCCGGCCGGGCAGTACCTGTTGGAGATCAAAGGTATCACAGGTGTGCCGCTCTGTAATAAGGCGGCAGAGGTTTCGATACCCCCGGTCGGTTTTCACGAGACAGACAGCGCTTCCCTTCCCGGCAGGGTCTGTCATCTCGGCACCGATAATCGGCTCGATCCCCTCATATTCACACGCCCGTATAAACGGCCACATTCCGTACAGGTTGTTCCGGTCGGTCAGCGCCATGGCAGTGTATCCAAACGTCCCGGCCTTCCGGCAGAGATCCCGGACAGACCCGGTCCCCTGCATCATGGAGTAGTGGGACCGAACAGACAGCGGAATCATGCTTTTAAACCGCCCCTCTACGCCGGCAGAGAAGCCCCCTGTCGCACCGCGTCTTTTCCAAACCGCGCGCGTATTCTGTCCATGGCGGGTACAAGGTCTCCGTACCGCTCCGCCTTGTCCGATCTTGAAGAGAGAAGCGGTCTCTGCCGTTCCGCCGGCAGCGTCGTCATGCACTCCAATGCCATGTGCCGGACCCGGACCCGCCGTTTCCATGCCTTGTCCAGAAGCAGGACAGCTTTTCTGAAAACGAAAAAATCATTGGAAGCGGGCGGTTTTATGTTTGTCCGGGAAACGGTGTCAAGACCGTCCGAATAAGAGAGGGTAATGCGGATTTTGCCGGCTGCCATGCACTGCCGCCGCAAATCGCTGCACACGCCTGTCACCACTCTGTGCAGGCCCCGTACCAGGTCCTCCCGGCTGTTCGTATCCGCTGAAAAGGTGTGACGGGCGGCAATTTTCTGCGCCGGTAAAGCGATCACGGGAAAACTGCCACTTTCCTCCCCTCTCACCGCCGCGTAGATAAACTGTGCCCTGTCTTCAAAAGGCACCCGCAGCTGATCCACCGTCAGGGACCGTACCTCGGAGACCGTACGGAGATTGAAACCGGACAGCAGCCGGACATCCGGGGTGTTGATACCGGGTATCAACTTCACCGGCAGGGGGGCCAGGAAACCCTGCTCGTCGCCGGCCTGTACAATGTATTCGCCGAGAGGCTTGACCACCCTCGTGGCGACCTTTGCCACAAGGCGATTTGCGGCAACCGCCCATACGGGGATAAAAGAAAGCTCCTTTTTCATTTCCTTTCTCAGGCGGTTTGCCACATCCCGCGCAGGCCCGAAAAGCCTGGCGGTACCGGACACATCCAGAAACAGGTGCCCGTCGGCCCGGCCTGCGGCCACCAGCGGGGTATATGCGGCGGCCCTTTTAACGAGATCCTGCATGGCTTTCTCGTAGCCGATATAGTCCGGGGGGAGCACCCTGGCACCCGGTGCCCGCTCCAGCGCCCGCTTAAGGGGCATCCCCTTCCGGACCCCCATCTTATACGCTTCCTCGCTCATATCGCACACAACCGCCCTTGACGCGTTCGTGGGCGCCACTACAACGGGGCGGTTTTTCAGCCCCGGATCCCTGTACCGCTCCACAGCCACGGCAAAATCAGCGATATTCAGATGAATGATGGAAGCGGCCATCTTTTTCCCCCCTTTTTATCTGCTGCGCTTCCCGCATCAGGGAGATCAGTTCCAAGGCGTTCTCCGGGGCCCGGCCGGCAACGTGATTGTTGAAAAAAAGGCACCCCTGTACCGCCCTGCCGGCCATGGCAGGGATGGCTCCGGCTGTCCATTCACCGAGTTCCGCCGCCGTATAATCATAATTGAACTGGTGCTGCATGCTGCCCTTGCCCCAGCCCCGGGAGTTTCTTCCGTGAAACCTGACATAAAAAAGGTCCGGGTTCGTCACCACGTCAAGAGCGGGAAAAAGGCCGGTCAGATCGGGTTCATCAACGGCTACCAAGGTAATCCGTCTTCTTTCGAGTTCCGCAAACACCCGGTCCGCCGCCCAGGAGCTGTGCCGGAACTCCACGGCAAGCGGCAGACCGGAAAGTGCGTCAAGGAGATGAGACAGAAAATGCCGGTTCTTTTCAGTTCTTTTAAAAAAGGGCGGAAGCTGGACAAGGACGGCCAGGAGCCTTTCATGGGCGAGAAGGGGGGCTATCCCCTCCCGGTACAGCGCCGCCTGCTGCCGCCACTCTCCCGGATCCACCTCATGGGTCAGGGTGCGGGTGAGCTTGGCCGCGAACCTGAAACCGTCCGGGATCCGTTGGATCATTTTTTCAATGGCCGGCGCTTTGGGCATCTGGTACCAGGTATAATTGAGCTCCGTGGCCGAAAACCGCCCCGCGTAATAGACCAGCATATCAGCGGGCCGGGTCTTTTCCGGATAGAATCCCGAGGTCACCCATTCCGGATACGAATACCCGCTTGTCCCGATAAAAAGCCGGCACCTGCTGTCTTTCCCCCCTGTCATCAGCCAAACCTTTTCATTCCTTCAGGGCCCCGCACGATCCCGATCACCTTTCCCTGGACCCGCACCTCTTCCAGACCGTATATGTAAATGGAGAAGTCGGGATTCTCGGGCCTGAGCTCGATAAACTTGTGTTTTCTGTCAAGAAAAAACCGCTTTACCGTGGCCTCTTCGCCGTTGACAAGCGCCACCACGATTTCATTGTTCTCGGCATACTGACGCGGTTCGCAAATGGCAAAATCCCCGTCCAGGATACCGGCGTCCTTCATGGAATCTCCCTCGACACGAAGGGCAAACAGAGGGCCCCCGGGAAAAAGATCCGCATCCACTACCACGGTGCCGTCCCATTCCTCCTGAGCGTACATGGGCAGGCCGGCCGCGATACGGCCCACGACCGGCACCTGGCGGACGCGTTCTCTTTCCGGGAAAGCCGCCTGGCGGTCAAGAACGTGGAGTGCCCGGCCGTATCGGCCCTCCCGCATGACAACCCCTTTGTCTTCAAGGACATTGATGATCTGGGCCACCGCCGCATGGGTGACCCCCAGGTCCGCCTGACGGAGCGTCGGGGATGTCCCTTCTTCTGACGTCTTCTGCCGGATATACGCCAGAATCTCCTTCTGTCTTGGGGTAAGGTTTGCCGTCATCGCCATCGGTCTCCTTTTGTCACGAATTTTTCTGAAAAATGTGTATAACCATATATGCACAAATGTTAAGAGAATGTCAAGATAAATGTAAAGATTTTGTATACTGTCGAGCCGGTATCATGACTGGCAAAAGCTGACAGGTGGGTGATGGGCAGGCAGGAAAACGCAGTGGTTAACCGATAAAACGGTATGACGCGACGCCGGCCGCCATACTCCCGGCGGCATCAGCGGCAACGTCGAACAGCTCGAAACATCTGCCCGGCACAAACAGCTGATGGATCTCGTCGGTGATGCCGTAAAAAACCGAAAACGCCACAGCCGTAATGATCATATCCCCGGTGGCCGGTCTGAAATCTTCGGCATGCAGCATCCGTATCGTCAGCAAGGTGAACAGGGCGTATCCGGCAAAGTGAAGGATTTTATCAGATCCCGGAAAAGCGGTTATCCCGGTGTCCGTTGGAAAAGCGGACTGGACATATATGGCGATACAGTAAACCACCACCGGCCACCGGTAAAAAAGGCCGTGCATATCAAAAAAATCAGGACCCGGTATTGTTTCGGTGCTTTCGCTGGGCTTCCGTAAAAATGTCGTCCACATCAGGAGCCGGTTCCTCTTTCTGATAAGAGTACAGGGTGGCAAACTCGGTTTTTTCTATGCCGAGTTCCAGGTAAAACGGCCGGTAGCTTTCCGTTTCAAACGTCACCCGCCTGTACTGGGGAAATTCCAGGCGGTCATCAATGGAGATGGTGATCTCCTGGGTCACCAGCAGCATTTTGGGGGGATTGTATCGAATGGTGGTATACAGCTTGTCGCGGATATCGTTTTTGAAATGTCCCATGGCCTGGTTCAAAAGTTCGCCGAGCACCCCGGCCACATCATCCGAGGCGTAGTTGCTTGACATCTCCTCTTTGGGCATGTGCATGTTGATCATGTGGCTTCGGTAAAGATCCAGCGCCGTTTCTGCTGAAAAATTTACCGCCACAATGCCGGAAAGCCCCTCTTCAAAAACGGTAAAACACCCCATATCCGGCTTGAGGCTGGTCTTGTTGATCAGCTGGGTTAAGGGAGAAAACGTGATCTCCTGGGCCGTTGCTTTTTTGAGAACCTTTTGGACCGATTCACATAAAATTAACAGAATTTCGTCTGTGGACTTGATTTTTCCCGAATCCATAATGCCTCCGCTAAAGGGATAAATTTATCGAAACTTTTCTGATCAACACTTTCCGGCCGCCGCCCTGCCAACCACAGACGGGCTTTTCCCACAGAGCGGGACGTTCGCATCAGCGATTTTTCAATCGTTGACGGTTTAAAAACAGCCGGTTCTTTACCAACGTACTTTTTCAAAAGGGAAATGTCAAGCATATTGGTACCGCGGGGGCGGTAAAACAGGTATTTAGGTATTGCGGTCGTGACCGGTATTGTGATACGTATTGTTGCCATGACAGTGGCCGTTATACCATCCAGATATGCATCAAAAAGGTTCGAGGGCAAACCCCTGGCACTTTTGGCCGGAAAGCCGATGATCCAGTGGGTCTGCGAACAGGCGGAAAAATCCGAAACTGTTTCCAGGGTGGTAGTGGCCACGGACGACATCCGGATCGCCGAAACGGTAAGAGCCTTCGGCGGGGAGGTGCTGATGACCTCGTCCGTATTGAGAAGCGGCACGGACCGGGTCGCCCAGGCGGCGGACATGCTGAACCTCCCGGACGACGAAGTGGTGGTGAACATCCAGGGAGACCAGCCCCTGTTCGATCCGGCGTGCCTGGATATCCTGGTGGCCCCCTTCAGTGAGGAAAAGGATCTCAACATGTCCACCCTGGCCTGTCACATCACGGATCAAAAGCGCATCGAAAACCCCAAGAACGTAAAAGTCACCTTTGACCGGCAGGGATATGCCCTTTATTTTTCAAGGGCGGCCATCCCGTGGCCCAGAGATACCCGCACCCATGCCCAATTTTATAAACACCTGGGGTTTTACGCATACCGGCAAAAATTTCTCCGCACGGTGACGGATCTTGAGACAGGCCGGTATGAAGATATCGAGAAACTCGAGCAGTTACGGGTGATGGAGGCAGGGTACCGCATAAAAGTCTGTATCACGACACAAGATGCGCCGGGGGTAGATCTGCCCGAAGATTTGGAAGCCATCGAAAAAACAATCGAAAAACAGTTCAAAACGGATGTTTGAAACAAAATACCGGTCATACTGTTTCGGGGCCGGCATGGCATTGCCCCCTGACACCCTTGAGCGGCTTATCGAACTTTTCCGCTCAGCCACCGATGAAAAAAAGCCTCCCGCCCTGGAAGGCCGCAGGGCCGTAACACTTGCCGCCCTTCCGGAACTGGGTCACGTTGCGGTCAAACACTATGCCCGGGGCGGCGCGATCCGGTTCGTTAACAGACACACCTACCTCAACCTCGGACTGAAGCGGTCAAAAGCCGAATTTGAATACCTGATGAAAGCCCGGGCATGCGGGGCCGCCGCCCCGGAACCCTTGGTATACGCAAGCAGGGGAAGTGTTCTTTACCGGGCATGGCTCGTGACAAGGGCAATCGCGGTTCAGCACAATTTCATGCGGCTGTGCGCAGACCATACAAAAAAGGCGGTGTCGCTTCTGCCCGATGTCTGTGAGAATATCAGACACCTGGTCCGCTGCGGCATATACCATGTGGACCTGCACCCCGGCAACATCCTTGTGGATCATGACGACAGGACCCGTATTGTGGATTTTGACAAAGCCTGCTTTTTCTCCGGCAGTAAAGAAAAGCTGGCCCGCTTTTACACGGCACGGTGGAAAAGGGCGGCCCGAAAGTACGGGCTGCCGGATTCGGTGTCAGAGCTGAACCTGACCGGGAATGGGTGAAAATGAGAATCCTGATTGTGAAACTGGGCGCCCTGGGAGACGTGATCAACACCTTTCCCGTGGTGGTGAACATAAAAACCCGCCTGAACGCTGAAATACACTGGCTGGTGGCACCGTTGAGCGCCCCCCTCGTGTCGGCCCACCGCTTTGTGGACAAAACGATACTTTTTGACAAGAACCGGATAACGGCGACCCTTCCGGCTGTCATGAAACGCCTGCGCTCATACAGATACGATATGGTGCTCGATCTCCAGAGACTTTTCAAATCCGGCCTTTTCACCATGGCGGCAAACGCGTCAAGGCGGATCGGTTTTGACCGGGACCGGTGCAAGGAGTTATCGTGGCTCTTCCCCTTTGAGAGAATCCCCCCTTCGTCGCCGGACATGCACATGGTGGACCAGTACATGGCGTTCGGAAAATATCTCAATATCCCGTGCGACAGGGTGACGTGGGCCATCCCCCGCTCTTCGGCCCCCTTTGTCAATCCGGACCGGCCGTATGCCGTTTTAAACATCGGGGCCACCAAGCCGGCCAACAGGTGGCCGCCTCACTACTTTGCCGGCCTGGCCGGCAGACTGCGGGAAACGCTCAATCTTTCATGCGTCATCACCGGCGGAGCGGAAGACAGGGCGGCCGGCAGGATAATCAAGCACAGCACCGCTTGCCGCGTGGCCGATCTGACCGGGAAAACAAACATCCCGCAGCTTGTCGAAATCATTGCAAACGCCGCCCTGGTTGTCACCTGCGATACCGGCCCGATGCACCTGGCCTCGGCTCTCGGCACGCCGCTGGTGGCGCTGTTCGGTCCGTCCGACCCGAACCGCACCGGCCCTTACAGGGGAGCCGTCATCCGGAAACATCTTCCCTGCTCTCCCTGCAACCGAAAAATATGCCGGCATCCTCTCTGCATGGAACAAATCACGCCGGACGATGTCCTCCGTAAAGCCGCTTCCCTGACTGGATAAGATCGTGGTTCGCTGTCGCTCACACGATCTATCCTTGTTCGTTATGCAGAACCAGGCGCTATGCCCCCGGTTACAACCGCCAACGATTGAAACACCGGCGTGTGTTTGTCGTGTATGCATTCGCATCTCTTCGGGCCCGGCCTGTGCCCGGAAGCACAAATCACCCGCTTTGCGGATGGTCGATGACGCAAGAGAGATGCGGCGCTTTAGAAATCAAAACCGGGCAGTTCAGGAGAGAATATTGCGGTACATCTGCAGCGTCTTCCGGATCGTCTCGTTGACGTGGAAACGGTGTTGCAGCCTTTCCCTTGCGCTATCACCAAAGCGGCGCCTCAGGGCGGGATCACGGTACAGCTTCATAATTGCCGCGGCAATGGCCTGCGGATCTTTCGGGGGCACCACCAGGCCCTGGCGGCCGTCCTGAATCAGCTCGGAGGCACCGGCCACATCCGTGACAACACACGGCCTTGCATACGCCATGGCCTCTATGACGACCTTGGGAAGCCCTTCACCGCCTGACGACGGCAGCACGTAAATGTCGCCGCTTCTGATAAGCGCTGCGGCATCTTTGCGAAAGCCTGTCAGGTGAATCCGGTCCCTGAACGGGCTCTGCCGGATTTGCCGCTGCAGTTTCGCGTCCGCCATATTGCCCACCAGCAGGAAATGGATCTCGGCCCCTTCGGGCAGGTACCGCATGGCCTCGACCAGCACCCTCACCCCTTTCTTGGGCCTGAAATTGGCCACGGTCACCGCTGTGAGAGCGGTATCGGGAATACCGAAAACGGAAAGAGCCACATGCCTGTCCCGGTACCAGTTGACATCATGCCCCTTGTATATGGTGACAAATTTTGACTTGGACGGACCGATGCCCATGACGCCCAGCTTTAAAAAGTATTGGCGGACCCCTTCTGAAACGCAGGAAACCCGCTTCACCCTCGGATTCAGATACGTCATCCAGGCGTACGGGCTGAAAACACTGACATGGTCCACGATTCCCCGGTAGGCTACCACGGGCACACCTGTGACGGCGGCCGCCCGGACGCCGTTGGTCACCGCCCGGTTGTTGAAAAGATGAAGGAGCCGGGCGTTGCGCTGTTCCACATGTCCGGCGATGGTCCTGATGGCGTCTTTATCGAAACGGCCCTTTATTTTTAAGGGAACCACGGAGATGCCGTTTTCCGCCATGGTCCGGTAACAGTCGGAATCGCCGGCACACAGAACGGTCAGTTTTACGCCGGCGCGGGCCAGACCTGTCAGCAGGCCGGTCTCGGCCTTATCACTGTATGCGGTCACCGCCACCACGCTGATATCCGATGCCGTGTTGGTATCTGCCGCCTTGTTCATGTGGCCGGGACCCTTTTCATAGACCGGAATTATCGTCGGTTTTCTCCCTTTTGACAAACAGGGAAGAGAGGTTGCTCGGTTTGCCCGATCCCAGGACACTGAGCTCGAACAGCTTGGCCTCCTTGAGAAAGGCGGAACAGGAGGCGCTCACCGCAAGGATAAACCCGTGGGTCCCGTCAAGAAAGCCCCGCTTGACAATATACACTTCAAGGAATTTTCCCGGCGGTTTTAACACAAGGCGCCACAACCGGTATTTTCTGCCCCGGTTGTACCGTGTCAGGGCGGCAATGCTTGAAAAGCTGTTGATGGTGCGGACCTGGTCGGAGAGGTCTTCCGCCGTATAGTGATACAGGTCCCCTTTTATCCGGAGGCCTTTGCCTTTCAGAATCAACTTGTCATGGGGATTTTCCCCGCCCCAGAAGGCCATGCCTTTTCTTACCAGGCGGTACCGGGCATTGGGATACCATCCGGAATGGCGGATGTACTTATGCATATGATAGGTAAGGCGGGGGAACTTGACCCCGGCCGCATCCGGATTTCTCTCTAAAAGGGCGGCAATGGAACGCCTGAGCTCCTCACTCACGCGCTCATCCGCATCCAGGCACAAAATCCATTCATACCGGCATTTTTCAATGGCCCGGTTTTTCTGCTGGATATGACCGTCAAACGGGTGCTGGAAAAATCGGACCCTGGGATTTTCCCGGCAGATCTCCCCGGTCCGGTCGGTACTGAAGGAGTCCAGAACGATGATTTCCGAAGCGATACCCGTCACCGAATCCAGGCACGCCTGTATATTCTTTTCCTCATTGTAGGTAATAATCGCAACCGAACAGCCCGCTTGCCGGTTTCCGGCGGACGCGCCTTTTTCTTCGGCTTTGTTGTCATTTGTCATAAACAGAAAACCCGCACTTAAAGTTTATGGCGGCCCGTCCTGGCAGGTGTTCGGGCCGTCCTTTTTTTGGCTCCCCTTCAGTCAACGACCACCCGCGATACGGATGGCTTGGAATTCCGGCCATAGGCCGGAAAACAAAAACACGCAAGTGTTTCAATCGTTGACGGTTGTTACCGGGGGCATAGCCCCCGGTTTTCAACAACCAATAAATGTCTGCCGCGTTTGCGTCCACGCCCACCTGCAAAACGGGCGGCTTTTTGAAAACAGCCGCTCAAACATCCGGCGCCACCTCGCGGCACGCCGCGATCACCCGCTCCGGCGGGATCTGCATACACTTTTCAGTGCCGTTTGGGCATTTCCGGCTGCCGTGCCGCCGGCACGGCCGGCACTCTATTGTGTCCTCCTGCACCACCGCTGCGTGCGGATTGTCCCACGGCCCGAAACCAAAGGCCGGCGATGTGGCACAGAACACCGCCACTGTCGGTAGTTTAAAGGCCGATGCCATATGAAGCGGCATGCTGTCATTGGTAACGGCAAGGCGTGCGTGTTTCATCACGTACAACGTGTCCGCCAGGGAAATCCGGCCCGACAGATCGATCACCTCCACCTCGGAACCGATCCTGCCGCACACGCCGGATTCGGCTTCCGACCCCAGAAGGACAACGGCGCCCCCCCTTTTTCTGAAAAACCGTGCCACCTCGAGAAAACCCTGCCAATGCCACATCTTGGTCTCCCAGGCACTTCCCGGTGCCAGAATAATATAACTTTGCGCCAATGGCAAAACCTTTTTCACATACGGCGCCACTTTCCCCCTTGGGGGTTCAAAAAGGCGCAATTCGGAACTGAGCATGTCGCTTTTCATATCATCGTACAGAAGAGAGAGATTTCTCAGCACGGCATGGGATGCACCGGCCTTCCGGACGGCTCTGGTATACAGGAAGCTCAGACTTGCATCCCGGAACCCCACCCGGTCGGGAATACCGGCCAGAAACAAAAGCAGCGACGTGCGGTAGGACCGGTGAAGGGTGTAGGCCCGGTCAAATCCTTTCGCCCGCATCTCAGCCGCTTTTTTCAAAAGGCCCCGCCCGCCTTTCTCCTGTCCCCTTTTATCAAACCAGACAACCTCTTTTACCAGGGGATCATTTTCGATGAGCTGAGAAGCGGCAGGGGTGGTCATCACGGAAATGGCCGCGCCGGGGTAAATTTTTTTCACGCCGGCAATCACCGGCGTAGACAACACCGTATCCCCGAGAAACCCCGACTGGACCAGGAGCACTTTCATAAACACGCCCTGTAGAGATTCAGGTACCGGGACGCGGTATTTTTCACATCAAACCGCTCAAGGGAACGATACCCGTTTTCCCCCAGAGTTTCACCGAGTGACCGTCTCCTGTAGAGTTCAAGGATCTTTTCATACAGCGCCGCTTCATCAGCGGGCGGAATCAGTATGCCGGTCCGGTAATTGTCGATGAGATCCGGAATCCCCCCCACATCGCTGGCAATGACCGGCAGCCTGAAGTAAAACGCGTCCAGCACGGCCGAACCGAGCCCCTCCTGAAGCGACGGGTACGCAAAGATGTCAAACAGGCTGTAATAATCGCCCACATTGGTTTTAAACCCGGCAAATTCAACATTTTCAAGGCCGGCGGCTTTTCGCCGCAATATCTTTTCATCCGGGCCCTCTCCCAGGAACAGGTAATGGATATCCGGAAATGCGGCCGCCGTCTTTTTCGCCACATTGACAAGGTGAAGCTGCCCCTTGTCCCGGTTCACCAGCGCGCCCACATGGCCGACCACGAATCGGTCGCGGTACTTCTTTTTCAACCCGGCAACAAAATCGGTGTCATAATCAAGCGAAGCAAATGAACTCGGGATCACGCCGGTTTGTATGCGCCTGTCGTACTGCCGCATGACCTCCTCTACAGGCGATGAAATGGCGATCACTTGCCGGGCGTTCGTATACACCGCCCTTGTGAAAAAATCAGGTTTCGGGGTTTTCATCACCCGTCTCGTGATAATGTAGGGAACCTTGTAAAAAAATTTTACAAGGAAGGCGATCTGGGCGGCCTTGGCCTCGTGGGCATGAACCAGGGAAAACCGTTTGAACGCCGGCAGGCTTTGCCAGAAAGGCTTTCCGATCTCTACCACGCCCACCCTGTCGATCTGCGACAGCCTTTCACCAAGGGCGGCACCCTTCCTGACCGCAACTGTCTGTTCGGCTGCACGGCTGAGCTCTTTTACCATGAGCAGCGTCTGTCTCTCCCCGCCCCTGAAGCCTTTCGCTAAATTGACGTGGCAGATGCCGCGCCGTTTATTGTCCATTCCTCTTCCATCCCGCTTTCATTTGTCCCGCCGGTCCGGATGTCAACGGCTGTTTAAAACCGTCACCGATTGAAACCCCTGCGTGTTTTGTTCTTCCGGCCTATGGCCCGAATTACAAGCCGCCCGCTTTGTGAAGGGGCGTTGACGCCGGCCGGGCTGCATCCTTCGACTCGGATACCGGTCTTGTCCGCCACCTGTTGTGCAGCCAGAACCACTGATCCGGGTATTTCCGGACAAAATCCTCCACCGTTTTGGTAAACCGCTGGGTGTTTTCCCTGATATCCCGGTTTCGATCTCCGGTCCGGACAACCGGTACTTCGGGAAGGCATTCAATAACGAACCGTCCCGATTCCCGGTAAACAAAAATGGGCACGACCGGCGCGCCCGTGTCCAGCGCCAGCCTGGCCACGCTTTTGTTGGTGCAGGCGGGTCGTCCGAAAAAATCCACGAAAACCCCCTTGCGCAGGAGCACGTTCTGGTCTATCAGAAGACCCGCCACATACCCTTTTGCCAGATATTCTCTAACTTCCCTGAACGCACCGTGCGTCTGAATCAGCTCAAATCCCGTAAAACCCCTCTTCTCGAGCACATACCGGTTGACCCCCCGGTTTTTGATTTTCTTGTAAACAGCACAGAACGGCAGACCACTCAACCAGTTGGCGGCAAGCCCCACCTCCCAGTTTCCCAGGTGGGCGGATATACCAATGATCCCTTTGCCCTTTGAATGAGCCGTTTTAATATGCACCGCACCCTTCAGCCGGAAAAATTTTCCGTAGGCATCCATTGGGAGCCTGTTGAACCAGGCATGCTCAAACACCAGCCGGGCAAAATTTTTAAAAACGGCTTCGGCAAGCGCTACCGCCTCTTTCCCGGACATCTCCGGCCCGTAAGCCTGCCGGATATTCGCCACCGCAAGGGCTTTGTGCTTTCTGTCCAGGGAAAACCATATGCGGCCGAACAGATTGCCCAGGTAAGGAAAAGCGGAAAAGGGGATCACCCCCAGCACCGCCACAACACCTTTGAGACCCCAATAACCGATTTTATCCTTTCCCGTCATTGTATCCCTTTTGATACGCCCTTATCCGGTTTTCCAGAAAGGCCGAAAAAGAGCGCTCCGTTTCCCCGGCAAATCCGATCCGGATGCATACAACGGCAACCGGAACCGACTCGGGAATGTGCTCTGCCAGTTTTACATAATCTTTTTCAGTGGTAGCCAAAAATCGGGCCCCGCTCTTTTCAAACTGCGACAGGATGTGCGAGACATCCCGGGCGGTATACCAGTAGTGATCCGGAAACCGGCAGCTTCCCCTTATGACCATACCGATACGGGTGCAGGTTTTCTCGAAATCGGCATTGTCCGCCACCGCCGACACCGGAAACGCGGCTTTATCCGCCATCTCTGCGATATCCGCCCTGGTTTCCCCGCCTCCAGAAAAAATCCTGCAGAAGGCCGGCCGATGAAAGGTCTCGAAAACAGGCTGTTTCCCAATGCTGTTATACAGCACTGCATGCCGATCATGCAACCGGCTGTCGGATTCATGATCGCGCCGGTCGCATCTTGTCAGGATAACGGCGTCGCACCGCTTCACCGAAGAGAGGGGTTCCCTTAATATCCCTCGCGGCAGAAGATGGCCGTTGCCGAAAGGACGGCTACTGTCGCAAAGCAGCAGATCCAGGTCCCTTTCCATTGCAAGATGCTGAAAGGCATCATCCAGTATCACCACTTCCGGATCAAAAGTTTCAACGGCCAGCATGGCCGCCCTGAATTTATCCCGGCCAACCACCACGGGACAGTCTACATTCATGGCGATCATAAACGCTTCATCACCCGCTTCCCGTACATTGCGCAGAATCCGGCTGCCGTCACTGACGATGGAGGCGGTTTTTTCCTTTTCACACCGTCCCCTGTATCCCCTGCTGACCACGGCCGGTTTACTGCCGAGGGCGGACAGGGTGCGGGCCAGGTATACGGCCATGGGCGTTTTACCGGTTCCCCCGGCCGTAATGTTGCCGATGGAGACAACAAAACAGGGCAGCTGTCTTTGTTTCAGCACCCCTTTTTCATACAGCCGGATTCTGGCCCGGACCCCGGCGAGATAGAAGAAGGACAGCAGGTGCAACACGGACGGCAACAGCGAATCGTTTTGGCAGCTGTCACTTCTGGCAACCGTTTCCACCCTGTTTAAAAGTCGGTTGGGCATAAATCAGTCATCCACGGTGATTAAAAAAATCACGCTCACACAAATAAAAATAATATTTGTCAGCCAGGCGCTTACAAGCGGCGGCATCACCCTGCCGTATCCAAGGGAGGTGCAGAATCCGAACATCACCCAGTACAAAAAAGAAAACCCGATTCCCAGGGCGATCCCGAGGGGCATGCGCTCTTTGACCAGCGGCCGCATACCGATGGCCGCTCCGATTACCGCCATTATAACACAGATAAAAGGAAAGGCGGTTTTTCCGTAAAAATCCACCTTGAAATGGGTGGCATCATACCCGTCACTCTCTATCTTCCCAATATATCTGGAGAGTTCAGAAAGGCTCATCTCTTCTGACTTCTTGGCGAGCCTGTTTAAATCACCGGGTCTGATGTCCAGTGCGAGCCGCTTTTCCCCGTAAAAATCCACGGTAAAACCGTTGCTCTCGTCGTCCAGCTTCTGCTCAAGGACCTGCGAGAAAAGCCAGGACCCGTCCTGAAAGCGTCCTTTTTCGGCATCAACCCGCCTGACCATTTCAAAATCACCGTTCATAAACGTGATGGTGATACCGGATACGGTTTTGCCGACCGGATTAAAATAGTTGAAATGCACCATCTTGTCGTCCTGTTTCTGCCATATATCTTTTTTCGCCGTATGCACGTTCCGCTTGTTTCGGATAACCCCGTACTTTATAAAATTGGCTTCCGACATGGTGACGGGGACCACGGTTTCCCCCAGAAAAATCATGAGAAGCGACAGAAAGATCCCTGCCGCAACAGCGGGTTTGACAAGGTAATACAGGCTTATTCCGCTGGACTTCACTGCCGTGAGCTCATTGTGCCGGTTCATCTGCTGAAACACCACGATTACCCCGAGAACAACGGCGGCCGGGGTTAGCTTCACCACCATGAACGGCACCTTCAACAGCACATAGACGAATGCGTGCAGCAGGGTTATGTCCGATTCGAGAAAATGGTCCATACGGGAAAGATAATCCACTGCGACAAATATGAACTGGATAATGAACTGGATAATCAGGAAAAATTTCGTGAACTCTTTCACCCAGTATTTGTGAAGTGCGGACATGTTACTTCCCGTCATACTTTCGGAACAGCCCCCGGGCTGCCGAAACAGCTCTGGCAACAGGATAAGGTATCTTTAAAGGCCGCTCCACGGCATTTCTGTGTAAAAGGTACAGACCTGCCCCTCCCATGAGGATATCCGGCAGCCACATACCAACGACAGGCGGGTAATGCCCGGTTTCCCCCCCGGACCAGCCGGCGGCGAGAAGCAGGTAATAGAGGACGAAGAAAAACATCCCGAGCCCGAAGCCGGAGCTGCGCCGCAGGGAAACGGACTGGATACCGAGCGGGAACGCCAGAATCCCCAGCGCGATACAGGCGAACGGCAGTGAAAACTTTTCATGGAATTCCATGAGAGCGGATCGCAATGCCGCCTTTTCCGTCGAGGTGTCGTTAATCAGTGAAACGAGTTCGCCCAGACTCAGTTCATCAAGATCCTTGGAAATTTCACGGGAATGGCCGGCGATCTTCATCAGGTCAAAGTTGATATCGTAAGTGGCAAATGTGACCGTATTGACGGAGCGCTCCGCCAGATTCACCTGATTGATTTTCCCGTTATAGAGCCGCAATGTATACCGCATCCGGTCTCTGTCCGAGATAAACAGCCCTTGCGGCGCCACCGATATGTTCACCATTCCTTCCGCCCGGCTGTCTTCAATAAAGATATCTTTAAGTTCCCGGGTCTTGATATCCACGCTGCTGACATAAATCATCACATCTTCGAATGCGGTATTGAACGTCCGCTCCTGCAGTGCGATATCGATATTGGATCTGGCAATATTGACCGTCTCTTTTTTGAACTCGAGTTTGCTCCAGGGAACGCCGCACGTGGTGACCCAGACGGAAACCACCATGCCGAGAAAGCAGAACAGCAGCACCGGGGGAAGAAGCCGGTAGATGGAGACCCCGCTGCCCTTCAGGGCCATGATCTCATTGTCGCCTGCCATCCGCATGAAGGTCAGCATCACGGAAATCATGACGGACATGGGAATTGTAAATTCGAGCAGCCGCGGCAGGGAAAACAGCAGCAGCTTAAGAAGCGACAAAATGCCCGTGTTGTAGTTCACCACCATGTTGGTCAGTTCCGGAATCTTTGTCATCAGGAAAATAAACGTCAGGAAAAGAAGCGAAATGGCAAACGGGGCAATCAGCTCTTTAAAAACATATCGGCTTATAGTGGTGGAAACTTTCATTTTTCCGGAAGATATAGTTATCCTCCCCAAGTGTCAAGCTTTCGGTCATGGATTATCCGCACAGGCCCGGGTACCGGTTAGCAGAAGCAAACAGCCGTATCCGGAAGGCCACTCATCAGGACTTTCATGTTTAGAGGAATCATGATACAGTGACGCTCATGAAAACCCTCATTATCGCCAGCGGTCTGATACAAGAGAAGCATATCCTGTCAGAACTCGTTCAGGCCTGTCAAATGGTGATCTGTGCAGACGGCGGCGCCCGGTATATGCGAGACGCCGGCATTCTGCCCGACGTGATCATTGGCGACTTTGACTCGATCACAGCGGATGATTGCCGCTTCTTTGAAAAAAAGCAGGTCAGAATGATCCGGCACCCGGCAGACAAAGATGCCACAGACACGGAGCTGGCCGCGGACTGGGCAGTTGAAAACGGTGCCGATGATATCACCTTCACAGGGGCCTCCGGTGTCCGGCTCGACCATACCCTCGCCAATATTTTCCTTTTAAAAAAACTGGCAGCGAGAAACGTCCCCGCCAGAATCATGGATGACCACAATGAAATCCACGTGGTGCAAACCCGCATCGAACTGACAGGCAAACCGGGCGACACCCTTTCCGTCATTCCCGCTTCGGAATCGGTGAAAGGGATCCGTCTTGACGGGCTCGCGTATCCCCTCCATGACGCCGAAATCGCCATGGGATCATCACTCGGTATCAGCAACCGGTTTACCGGGCACACAGCTGCGGTTTCCATAAAAAGCGGCCTGATTGTTGTCACAAAATCCAGGGACTGACCTGTTGAAACCGCGGTCGGGAATACCGGATGTCAGGTTTGGAAGGCCGCTATCTCTGCTGCGTATTTGTTGTATGCCGTCTCGAACAATACCGGTATTCTCGAGTGAAATTCGGCAAGCAGGGGCAGCATGACCTGCCGCATCTGGGGATGGGATGCTTTTGCACATCTCAGCTCGAAAATATGCCGCCACTCTCTCATGTTGGCCGTGATAACGATTTCGGTTTTGAGACTGTTGGGAAGGACGCTTCGGGCTTCCTGGGCTCTGGCGCCCTGCTGAAGCAGTTCAAGATATGCCGCCTCAGAGACCTTCACGGCTTTTTCCCACTGCTGGTAAGCCGGCGACCCCTCCGGGAAAAAAAACGGCCGTATAACCGTTATTTCATTTCCGAACTTATCCTTTGAATAGTTGGCATACCGCGTACTTTCCTGGCTGAAGGAACAAAGCCTGTGGCGGACAATTTCATGACTGACCCCTCTGTCGCAGACCACTTTCACTGTTGCGGCAACATGCTCAATCACACTCTCATGCCCGCTTTTCACAATGTTTTTTACAAACTGCCCTGATGACCCGTCCGTGATTCTATCTTCGGACTTGTAGCATGTGCGGCCCGCCAGCTCCAGAAGCCTCAGCACCTCTCCGGCTCCGGCCATATGAAGTATTTCAAAATAAGGATCAATCACTTTCATTCTTCTTTCCTCTCTTTGTCGCCCTTTTTCGAGATTCGCTCCGTCAGGGAGTGTTCAATAAGAAATTTTTCAACCGTCTCCATCGTGGAGGCCACCACCACATGATCGATTTCAACCTTATCAACCAAACCGTCAAGATAGGGATTCAGAATCTCTTTGAGTTTCCCCTGCAGTCCCTCCACCTTGTCCAGATCACTCACATTTTTATATACGAAAGAGCTCAGATACAAAATAACCGCCTCCCTCGCCTTTGGATGCATCTTGGGGCGCTCTCTGTCCGCCATGATCTCCTTCAGGCGAAGGGTGACATTGAGACACAGATACCGGTCCTTGTCGTGGGATCTGTTCTTGTTCAAATTGACGGCAAAAGGCTTTAATCTGATAATGCGCTCATACGACTTTTCCAAAGCCTTCTCTTTCCGGGGTGCGATCGCCTTCCACGTCTCCTTCCTGCCGTGCGGACCGGTCAGGACCATTTTATCTCCGGTAAGCGACACAATGTCATAAACGGTCGTCTTGTTTTTTTCAAATACCTGGCGGGTATCGGTCTCCACCACGGTCATAACCAGAGACCCTTGCTCCACATACCATTTGCCCGATGCTTTTCCTTTTACATCCACTATTTTGGTGGTGACATCGGCAATCTTGACAGACGCCTGCCAGTTTCCCTCGGGCTTCAACTGGAGATAGACAAAAGAATACGATTTCTCCTTTGTCCACCCGCCCAGAAGCTTTTCAGTCGTGGACTTGGTTTCGTCCCCGCAACCGGTCAAAAAAGGAGAAAAAAAGAGAGGGGCCCCCGCAATCAGTAAAAACACAATGGTTCTTTTCATGGTCGTTGTCCGGCTGTAATCGTTGCGTCAAACAAATTATGTCCGTTTTAATGTGACGCTATCATGGCCGGAAGGGCCGGTCAAGTCCACGGCAGGTATTTGTGCAGGCTCAATTTCTTACCCGGGAAGCTCCCCCGCATATACCCCTTGAGAAGAACAAAATGCCGCAGGTATATATTTATGAGTCAACGACCACCCGCGAAGCGGGCGGCTTGGCGTTCCGGCCATAGGGCGGGCTCGATAGAGATGCGAATGCATACAAAACAAAAACACGCAAGTGTTTCACTCGTTGACGGTTGGAACCGGTGGCATAGCCCCCGGTTTGAAAACACCTAATCAGAAAGGGCGTTCACTTCTAATGAACGCCCTTTCCTGTATCTTATTAAACAGAGATAAAGTGCTATCCGCAGGTACCCGCACTGCCGCATCCGGAACATGCAGACTGTCCCAGATCGATGTTGGAATCAAGATGAAATCCCATTCCGGTGAAATCGATCTTGATCGGCTGGGCCTGTTTCATGAATTGTTTTTCGACAATAAATTTATGTCCCTTTACCTCGTATGTGTCATCCGTTTCTCTCGGCTCATCCAGAGCCATTGCAAGGGAGGGACCGCCTCACCCGCCGGAATTGAGAAAAATCCGGATCGGCGAAGGCTCCCTTCCGTTAAAGTACTCGTCTATCTGCAGTTTTGCAGAGTCTGTCAGATCAATCATTAAAACTCTCCTTGTTGTTTTTTCCATTAGACCTTCGGGCCTGTCTGAACTTTAATAATAAACATAAAGAATTCGATTGTCAAGACAGCACTTATCATATAATATGCCATTTAGCAAAGTCACCCCCCCGTCCCCGCGACCGGCCTGACTTTACAGTTTGTAACCTGAAAACCGACTTAACGGAAAGCATGCAGGTGGTCAACAACGCCCGGAAACCCGAAACACATTACCGTCAGAGCGAAAGCGGAAAGCCGGATGGAAAAAGAACGTTTGTGGCACTGGGCGCCAGACTTCAGAAAAGCCCTCATATAACGACGCTGGGGCTCAAACCCAATTTTTCAGACTACTCAGAAACACAAAGAAATCTTATATGCAATGCCGAAAAAATTTACTTTCCCACCACGTTTTATGCCGACCTGTTCAACGCCATCGGTAAAAAGACCTTTCCGAGTTACCATACCTACAAATTCGCCCAGGACAAAATAAAACAGACCGCCGTTTTCAAGCTTTTGAACATTCCCCATCCCGAAACCCGGACCTTTTTCGGCAAACGCCAGAAAAACCGCATCACAGACTGTTTCTCTTTTCCTTTTGTCGCCAAAAAGGCCAGGGGATCGGCAAGGGGCGCGCACGTGTATATGATAAACAACACCGAAGACCTGGCCCGATACCTGACGTGCTATACCCCCGCCTATATACAGGAATACCTGCCGCTGGAAAAAGATATACGGGTTATCGTGGTGGGGAAAGAGGTACGTCTGGCCTACTGGCGAAAATCCCGCAGGACCAACTTCAGGACAAACATTTCCCAGGGGGGCCGTATCCTGTTTGACCCTGTGCCCCAGAAGGCGCTTGAACTCGCCCTTGAAACCGCCCTGAAATGCGGCTGGGACGACGTGGGGATTGATATCATCGAAAAGGATGGCCGGTTCTATGTAATAGAGGCCAATATGAAATACGGCACCACAGGATTTAAAAAAGCCGGTATCGATTACAAAAAAATGCTCGAAGGCCTTATCCTCAGCGGGAAAGTATAAAAGCAGTTACAGCAGACCCGCATCCGCTTCGTCCCGCATCCACTCTTTCAGATAATCGTCCACATACGCCGTATCCGCGCCGGAAGCGGGAAGCGGTTTCAAAAGGGTATAGCCCAGATTTTCGATCTCATGTTCAAGGGATTTGAACCACCGCCTCTCTATCTCCTTGTTGTTTTCCGAGAGACTCCCTCTGACGGCCTTCTGCGTCAGATGGCCCACCGACGTGAAAAGATCGGACACCAGCGCCGACCACTCCCCTGGAAAATTTTTTATCTGCCACTGACTTAACGTATCGATTCTCAACCTGTTTTTCCTCTTCTCTGCAACAGGGGATCTGATAATCATCATGTTTCTCTGGCGCCACTGCATCAACTCTTTCAGCAGCGCCTCCATGTCTTCAGAGAACAGCCATTCCTCATCATCAAGCAGGATAAAGGGAAACACACTGCTTGTCAGCGCATATCTGAAAGGGCCTTCATCTTTCCAGAATTTCTTGAAATCGGCGGCATGCTGAAGCACCTTTCTGACAACAATCTGATCTGTCATACAAACTCCTTTATCCATTACAGTCAAAGCGCATTGAAAAAAAAGACGGTTCTGGTAGAATTCGAGACCGAATTATGACATTATAAGGTGGCACACTGCAAGGAACGATGTTATGACCAAAAAGAAACGCCTGATAGAATGTAAACCCGGAAACAGTAAAACCCTTCTTGATATTGCTCTGGAAAAAAATATGCCTGTCGACCACAAATGTCAAGGGCTTGGCATTTGTGGAAAGTGCAGAATAAAAGCCACCCCGTCCCGGAATCTCTCCCCTCTGTCACAGGAGGAGATTGACGCGTTAACCCCAGCCCAGATAAAAAACGGCGAACGACTGGCCTGCCAGACTTTTGCAATCGGACCCGTCACTATTGAAACTGTTGAAGAAACGGGCCCGACACCGGAAAGAGAGGCAGTGTCCAAACATATAGAGACCGGGCCGTTTGCCGTGAACCCGGCCGTTGAGCGTATCACCGTTTCAAAAGAACAGGTGGCGCACCTCCACTCGGATGCGTTCGCCAGCATGGCCCAATATATCA
Source organism: uncultured Desulfobacterales bacterium (assembly GCA_964478245.1). Taxonomy (GTDB): domain Bacteria; phylum Desulfobacterota; class Desulfobacteria; order Desulfobacterales; family Desulfobacteraceae; genus CAYZHB01. Next base: position 23,551 of record CAYZHB010000020.1, read on the forward strand.
CAGATTGCACGGCCATGGAGGGCCTTACCGCTTCCGGGTTCAGGGATATCCCCACCCTCAAGGCGGCCGCCGTGCTCACCCCCCGGAAAACCGGCATGACACTGGTACTTGACCGGGAAAAGCGGGTGACGGCTGTTCTTTCCGGCGTCAGGCACACCAGCCTGGGACTTGCAGTGGATATCGGGACCACCACCGTGGCCGCCTACCTTGTGGATCTCGGTAAAGGCGAGATAATCGCCGCCGCCTCAAAAGTCAATCCCCAGCGCCGCTACGGCGAAGATGTGATCACCCGGATCACGTTTGCCGACAAAGATGCCGCAAACCTTGAAACACTTCACAGGGCCGCGGTTAAAGCCGTAAACGCCCTTTCCGGCGAATGCACGGAAATGGCGGGCGTATCCGCACAGGACATAGACGACGTCGTCATTGCCGGGAACACCACTATGGAACAGCTTTTTCTGAACATCTCTCCCCGACTGCTGGGCAGATCCCCTTTTCGCCCGGCGACGCTCTCTTTTCCCGTTTTGACGGCCGCACAGGCAGGACTTGTTCTGAATCCCGGCACGCCTGTCACCGTATTTCCCGTCATCTCCGGGTTTGTGGGAGGAGACAGCCTTGCTGCGGCAACCGCCCTTGAGCCCGGTAACGTGTCCGCTGCCACACTCATTGTCGATATGGGCACCAACGGAGAGATTGTGCTGAAAACCCCGGACGCCGTATGGGCCACTTCGTGCGCCACGGGGCCGGCGCTCGAGGGATCCCATATTTCCTGCGGCATGCGGGCCTCTGCCGGTGCCATTACAAAGGTGACAATCGACCCGGCAACCTGGAACGTCACGTTTGAAACCTATGGCGATCCCGCCTCGGCCATGCCGACCGGTATCTGCGGCTCCGGCATAATCGACGCCGTTTCCCAGATGGTACGGGCTTCGATTGTGCGGCCGGACGGCCGGTTTAACGACCAGCATGCCGATATTTTAAAAGATGAACAAAAAGACGGTTACCGGTTTGTTATTGCGTCTGCTGACAAGAGTGCGACCGGCCGGCAGATTGCCGTCACCATGAAGGACATAAGGGAAGTTCAGCTTGCCAAGGCAGCCCTGGCCTCCGGTATCCGGATGCTCCTGGAAAAAGCGGGTGTCCGGAAAGTAGAAGAGACCTTTATCACGGGCGCTTTCGGCACCTGTTTTAATATTGACAATGCGCTTTATATCGGCATGCTGCCCGGAGATCTCCATCTCGGGCGCATAAAAAGTGTGGACAACCTTGCCGGCAAAGGAGCCGTGGCCGCTTTGTGCGACAGAAAAAAACGGGCCCTGGCGTTTGATCTGGCCTCACAAATACAATTCGTCGATCTGGCCGAAGACAAGCGGTTCACCACCATATTCGCAGGCGCAACCTATCTGGATAAAAATTGCCATGCAGTACCTGTTGAATGACATAACGCTCTCTCTCGGGGCTTCCGAACTCATGGAAGGGATTGAAATCACCGAGCGAGCGGCGGCACTCATGCAGGACGATGCCGTATTTGCCGCAGAAGCGGCTGTCCGGCTTGTTAAACCGGCCGTTCTCTACACCATTTTAAAAAAGGACCGCATCACCACGGATACGGTTTACCTGATCAATGAAACCACACAGGAGGGATATTCCCTGGGCGTGGGGGAAAACGCTGACCTGCTGGACGAGGCAGACCTTGCCATTGTATCGGTTTATACAGTGGGAAACGAGGTTGATGATGTCGCCGCCTCCCTGACCGCAAAAGGCGAAATGCTCAAAGCCTACCTTCTGGATGCGGCAGGTGTGGCGTTGCTGGAAAAAACCGGCAGCGCTGTCAACAGAACAGCGGAAAAGGAAGCGGCCCGAAGAGACTGGGGAGTGAGCCCCTGCCTGAGCCCGGGATCACTGGCCGGATGGGATACATCCGGCCAGCGGGAGATAGCCGCCATCCTGGATCTTCCCCGGATAGGCGTGCAGCTTAACAGTTCCGGCGTGCTAATACCCCACAAATCAGTATCCGTGGTTATCGGGACCGGCGCCGGGTTTACCGACAGGCAGGTCGGGCATCTCTGCAGACTGTGCTCATTCGCGGATCAGTGCCGTTTCAGAAGATGCCGAACCGGCAAAGCAAAAGGATGAATGACCAGATGAATAAGACAAAAGGATATGTCCATATTTATACCGGGGATGGAAAGGGCAAAACCACAGCTGCTGTAGGGCTTGCCGTAAGAGCGGCCGGCCACGGGATGGAAACCTACATGGGACAGTTCATGAAAGGGCAGCTCTACGGGGAGCTTGCATTTCTGAAAGAGACCCCCTGTATCACCGTGGAACAATACGGGGATACGGCCTGTATAAGGAAAGAGGATATCTCCCCGAAACATATGAATCAGGCGGCAGCGGGGATTGCCAAAGCTGAACAGGCGATGCGGTCCGGTATTTATGACATTGTCATTCTTGACGAAGTCAATGTGGCGGTCTGGTTCGGACTGCTCGAAGAAAAGCAGGTGCTCGGGCTTATGGATAAACGGCCGGCGCCGGTGGAGATGGTGTTAACCGGCCGGAGGGCAACACCGGCAATGATCGCGAAAGCGGATCTTGTAACGGAAATGAAAGAGATCAGACACTATTACAGCAGAGGCGTTCTTGCACGAGACGGAATCGAGCGGTAAACCGGACCGGCAGACCGCTGATACCGCTGAACTTGTACCCGCCGGGCCCGCATCCCAGGCGTCCCGGCCGGTCAACTCCCGTCAGAGTCCCATAATGTGCAGCCCCTCTTCCAGTTCAAAATAGGGTTTGATTTCATACTTGTAGCCCGGCACACCGAAATAGACGGAAAGACTTTCGGCTACGGCCTGAAGCCCTTCCGCCATTCTGTGATTTTCAAGCTCGTAATAGGTGATGGAGTGCATACCGCCTGTCGCGCTCGCCGAGATGTACGGGCCTTTTTTGGTGATATACTCGGGAAGGGGAGCGGCTTTCAAATACCGGTTGGCAATCTCCCGTGTACTTTCAGGTGGATATGTCACGTTGGATATGATAATCATGGAACGCCTCCTTTCTTTTAAAAAAGCCTGACATTTATATAACACAATTTTAAAGAAACCGGGTTGCGTTTATCATTTTTTGTGTTATATTACCGTTCCTTTTTCAGACCGATAAAAATACAGACACAATTTATTTTAGGAACAGAGGGTATGATCAGTGCCGTTGAAAAAATTTTCCGCAAAGCCAAATCCCTTGTGCTGCTGGAACCGTTAAAAATTACCCGGAAAAACCGGATCAAGACATACTGTATCTCATTTTTTCTGGCAGCGACGGCTGTTTTTCATTTTTTTCTGAAAGACCCGTTTGACGGGACCCCTTTCAGCAAAACAATGGATATCCTGCTGGTCTATTTTATGCTCAATATCTGCAGCCACCTTATCAAGATCGGTATTCTTTCCTCCTACCGGAAAAGGAACAAATACGACCGGGAGCATTTTGACAATCTGACCATCGGCATATCCAACCTGGCAAGCATCCTGTTCTATCTGTGCTTTTTCGTCGTTCTGCTCGGGTATCTGAACGTTGATATAAAAGCGTTTCTGACGATTTTCGGGATCTTCTTTGCCGGCCTCTGCTGGGTGCTGAAAGAGTATATCGTCAGCACCATAAACGGACTGATGATCATGTTTTCCAAAAATTTCAGGATCAACGACTATATCCTTGTGAACAACAACATGGGACTGATCCGCAATATCACCTTCATGCATACGGAAATCAAAACCGATGAGGGCAATATCATTTACATTCCCAACAATATCATACTGGGCAGCGAAGTGATCAACTTCAGCAAGGCCAAGACCAAAACCATCATGTTCAAAGTCGATGTTCCCGCCGCATTTTTCAGCCGCATCAAAGAGCTGCGTCACAACATCCGGGCGGAGCTGTTTCATGCATATCCCCGGACAGTAAAGGATGTATTTGTCAACATCGGCCGGATCAAGACCGGCGCTGTTAATTTAAAAATACAGATCGTTTTATACCGGTATAACTTTGCCATCGAGAAAGAGATCAAAAATTTCGCCAAACTGAACCTGTTAAAAAAACTTGCCGAATCCCCCCGCAAAAAAGCGGTCACCACTCTTTCATCACCGCCCGCCGCCCCATCATCAGTGGCTGCAGCGGCTGACACCTACGACCCGCCGCCGGAAGCTCAACAAAACAAAAGCAGGGGCTTGGGGCAGGAAAATTTCAAACAGCAAAGCAGGAGTTGAAAATTCGCCCCATGCTACAAGGCACCTGTGGAAATGTCAAGTCAAGGGCCAGGCAAGGGCCAGGCAAGGGCCAATCACAGCCACGGTGAATTTGTTCTATTCAACAGGCAGGTGGCGGGAGGCGCTTGAAACCGTTGAAAACACCCCCTCGGGGATATTTTTCTGAAAAATTCCTGAAGGTTGCAATCGGATACGGAAAGAGATCAGACTTTCTGAAGGGCATCGAGCTTTTCTTTGAGGGGCTTTACCTGTTCCTTTTTCTCCTTCTTGCCTTCCTTTTCGAGTTCTTTTTCAAATTGTTCGATTTTTTCTCTCAGACGGGGGACAATCTCCTTTACTATTTTCTCTCTGGCTTCGCTCCCTGCTGTTTTCATCTTTTGGGCAAGACGCGCCACCGCCTTTTCAAGACGCTTGAACTGCTCTGTTTCAGGGATATCCTCCAGGTCTTCGGCCAGGGCTTTAAGGCTTCTTTCAAACGCCTCGAACAGGAAGACAAGATCCAGGGGTTCTGAAGGCGAGCCGGAGCGTCCTTTTACGACCGCTCCCTCTTTTAAGGGATTCCCGCCGGATTCCGCCATCGCTATGGCCAGATGTTTCTCATCTGCACCGGTATGCCCGGCAGCGGATATATAAAACGCCGCGTTTTCCGTTATCCGGTCAGAGAATGCTTCTTTTATGCGAACCGACACAAGGAAATCGCCTCTGTCCGTATACTGTATGTCCGTCACCGTCCCCACTTTTTCGTTTTCCAGAACAACCGGATCATTTTTTTTGAGGCCGTTCACATCGTCGAACACCACACCAACGTCAAGGCCGTTACAACCGGACAGAAGAAAAAAAAGCACAAAATTGAAAAAGATGAGAAAAATTCGTTTCATATGGCCTGCCTTATGGTAGTTGATCAGTTCAGGTCCTCTTTCGGGTCTTTGTACATCGGGAGTTTCACAACCGGGATACCCTCTTTTTCAAGGACTTTGTCCTCCTCTGCCGTTGTGGTGCCCCTGATATTTTTTGATTCGGCAGCGCCGTAATGCATCTTCAGGGCTTCCCGGGTAAAATCGGCGCCGACATCTTCAAAATTTTTTTCCACGAATTCGGTCACGCGCCTTCCGAACGCCTGCAGCTCCTTGAGTGTGCCGCTATTGACGGCGGGCCGTTTCTCCACATTCGAGGAAATCTTTACCGATACCGGTGACAGTTTCTGGGAAACGGCGCTTGTTTCACAGACGGGGCAGGTCAGAAGCTGCTGTTCCTGCTGTTTTTCCATATCCGCTCTGTCCTCGAACCAGCCTTCAAATGTATGACCGTTTTCACACTCCAAATCAAAGACTATCATGGGGTAATTGTGTCTCCCTTGTTTTGAATCTGTCGGGAACTGCCTGCTGTATTATTAAATGTAAGATACCTGCGGTAAAATTTCAAGGATTTTAAAAACAGGAAACAACAGCACGGAAGACACATCGACCTGCAACCTGCAACACCACGGGAGGAAACCGGTCTGTTTTAAAAAGCACACATTTGCTTGAGCCGGGAAATCTCTCTTTCCGGGTTGTTTTCACGAACACACGGGAAAATGGTATTGTTGGTGAAAACCGGATCTTCTTCAAGATCGTACCGGGCATATTGTTTGGCCTTTTCCCACAACGGCGTGCACGGAATCGGGGTATAAAAAGAGAGGGTGGGTTGAATGCCGGTCTTTTTCACCTCTGAGATCGAATCTTCCACATCCCGAAGGTCCTGGCCGGGAAGACCGCATAGCAGATAGGCCCCTATGCGGGAGAGATCAAATCCCGCTCTTTTCAGATTCCGCACCGCCCGCCGGAATTCATCCGCATTGACCTTTCCGTCCATGGTACGGGAGGGAGAAAAATCGGCTGTTTCGAGTCCGAGCCTCACGGTCTCGACCCCTGCCCGGTACATCAGATCACACACCTCGAAAGAGACGAACCTTATATGCAGGGCATTGGGGGTATGCAGCCGGACATCCATCCCGGACCGGGCGATCTCTTCAAACAGCAAAAGGGCATGCTCGCGGCTGTTGATAAGCAGTGCATCATCGTAAAAGGCAAAATCCCTGACATTGTATGTCAGGTGCCAGTATGCAATTTCATTGAAAACAGCCGAAGGAGAGCGCTGTCTGAACGTGGGGGCAAGAAAGGAAGAAGCACAGTACTCACAGGAAAAGGGACAGCCTTCCGATGTGAGAATCGGTACATAGGGAATCCGGGTCATAAGATCAAAAGCGGGATACGGCAGGTCGTCCGGATTTTCGGGCGTAAAGGGAAACGCCATGTCAACGCCTGCAGCATCCCGTATTATCTCTGGAAGTTTTGAAAACCCTCCGCCTATGACAACCTGTTCCGCACCGGCATGTTTTTCGGCATGACCGGGGCAGAGCGTGGGATAGATGCCGCCGAGAATGACCGGCACGCCGGGCAGCATCTCCTTGATAACCGAGATGGTTTCCCTGACGCCGCCGGCCCAGTAGGTCATGAAAGAGGTAACAAAAACCGCATCCACCCGGTCCAGTTTTTTAAGGTCATTTCGGAACCAGGCCGGATCGATCCCGTATCTGGAAAACCGTTTTTTTACGTCTTCCAGTCCCGGCGGCGGTGCAATTTCCTGTTTTCGGTAAGGGCCCCTGCCGTCCCATAAAACTTTGCCCCCATGTTTCTCCAGGGGATGAAACCGGTCGAGGCAGTCGAGAAAGGTCACCCTGATGCCGTGCCGTCTCAGCAGGGATGCTATCTGCAAAAGACCCAGGGGCTTGGCCCAGAAATCATAGGCCGCGAAATCATGAATCCAGGGATTGACACATACAATATGGAAAGAGGCGTCATTCAATCGGAAAAATACTTCATGGAGGTCTTTTTGAGCTCCTTTCGGCTGAAAAGGATCGTGTATTCCGCTGCGTTCACCTTTCTTGAGATCTTTTGAACAATTTCACGGCAGGCGGCTTCATCAGAGGCATGCACCATCGTGTACAGGTTGTACTGCCATCCCGGCACCGGGTCTCTCCGGTAACAGTGGGTGACCTCGTCGAACATGGCCATCTTCCGTCCGGTTTCCGGCACCTTTTCTTCGGCCACCTGCCAGGCCACCATGGCGTTTGCCGTAAAGCCCGACTTCTGGTGTTTGAGCGTGGCACCGAAGCGGCGGATGATGCCCCGGTTTTTCAGGTCGTTCATGATTTCAAGAAACCGGTCCTCGGTTATGCCGATTTTCTCCGCAAGTGCCTCAAACGGACGTTTCACCACGGGGATATCCCCCTGAAGGGCCTGTACCACTTTTTTTTCCAGTTCAGTGAGCATAAATCGCTATATAAATATGCCGGGCTTTAAATGTCAAGGGCAAATTCAGGCAACCGTCATTGCCTGTTCCATATCGGCCATGATATCATCCGCAGCCTCGATACCCACGGACAGGCGCAGGAGAGAATCACGGACACCCACGCTTTCCCGTTCGTCCCGGCTCATTTTGGCGTGGGACGTCAGTGCCGGCGAACATATTGTCGACTCCACTCCGCCAAGGCTCACGGCCGGTCTGATCAGTTCAAGGGCCTTGACAAACCGGTGGGAATCCTTTCCGGCCAGCTCAAATGAGAGCATGCCCCCGAATCCTTTCATCTGCACCCGGGCGATGTTATATCCCTGAGCGGTCTCAAGGCCCGGGTAGTACACCTTTGAAATCCTCTTGTCCGCCGCCAGCCAGCGGGCGACTTCACCGGCATTCGCGGTCTGCCTTTCAACCCTGACCACAAGGGTTTTCATACTTCTTTCGAGCAGGGAGCAGACCCGTGCATCCAGGCTCGGACCCAGCGCATGGGAAAGGTGCAGGAGCCTGTCGATGTGCGCCTTTGTCGAAACCGCCATGCCGCAGCAGAAATCACTGTGGCCTCCCATATACTTTGTCCCGCTGTGCACCACAATGTCGATTCCCAGATCGAGCGGGGTCTGGTTGACCGGTGTGGCAAATGTGTTGTCTATCACGGTTATTATACCGGCGGCTTTTGCGGCCTCCGCCACCTTTCTGATGTCGAGAACCTGCAGCAGCGGATTGGTGGGAGACTCTATCACCACCACCTTTGTATCGGAACGGAAATGCGTCACCACATCTTCCGCGTCAGTGTCCGTAAACGTATACGATATGCCGAAATGGTTGAACCATCGGGTGGCAAGACTGTGGGTCCCGCCGTAAAGCGCCTCGATCAGCACGACATGATCCCCGCTGCCGGCAAATGCGAGGATGGACGTGCTCATGGCGGCCATGCCGGAGCTGAACACGAGCCCGGCTTCGCCGTTTTCAAGATCGGCTATCTTCCGCGCCACCACATCCTGGTTGGGGGTGTTGGAGTATCTCGGATAGGGCACCTGTTCCCTGTCCGTATAATCAAAAGCGGAAGAAGTGAAAATCGGCGTGTTGACACCGCCTGTCTCCTTGTCCGCCCATGTGCCGCTGTGTACTGAAACGGTCTCCTTTTTCATCTGGCACTCCTTTTTGTTTACTGACAGTCACGCCATCATTTTCCCGCTACACGGGGCTGTCCAACGCTTCCCGGCGGTCGTTGCCGGCAGCACTTTTTTGACCGGGCTGTCTTGCGGACTTTTTCAATGGCGCAGGGGGAAAAGTCGATTCCTGTCCGCCATTACTGCCCGTGCTCTCTTTTTTCGGGGAACAGCCCCATAATTTGATCTTCGGAGGCACCGCAGATACCGCGCTCCGTAATAAATCCCGTTACAAGACGGGCCGGCGTTACATCAAAAGCAAAATTCGAGGCAGGACTTTCTTCAGGCGGTACCAGTACGCTGGCAAAGCGGCCTTCGGCATCCCTGCCCTGGACATACCGCACTTCATCCGGGTCCCTTTCCTCTATGGGAATCCTGGACACACCGTCGTTCAAAGTCCAGTCAAATGTCGTGGACGGCAGCGCCACATAAAAAGGAATGCCGTTGTCCCGGGCGGCCAGCGCCTTTAAATAGGTCCCGATCTTGTTGGCCACATCGCCTGTGCGGGTGGTCCGGTCCGTTCCCACAATCACGATATCGACCATGCCGTGCTGCATGAGGTGACCGCCGGCGTTGTCGGTCACGACGGTATGCCGGACACCGGCATCGCCGAGTTCCCAGGCGGTAAGACGGGCCCCCTGATTCAGGGGTCTTGTTTCATCCACCCACACGTGCACGTCGATCCCTTTTTCAACCGCTTTGTAAACAGGGGCGGTGGCGGTTCCGTATTCAATACAGGCAAGCCGCCCCGCGTTGCAGTGGGTCAGCACATGAACGGTTTCTCCCTGTTTTTGTCCGCTTATCTCTTCAATGAGGCCCACCCCGGCCTCGCCGATTTTCCGGCAGTTGTCCACCTCCATCTCCACCACGTCCCGGGCCCGGGCAAGACAGAGGGCCGCCCGCTCCGCCTTTCTGTCATGGCGCAGAACGGTCTCCAGGACATAATCCACCGACCAGGCAAGATTGACGGCCGTGGGCCTGGCCGCCTTCAGCCGTTCACATTCCCCCCGGATATCGGCATTTGAAGGCAGTCCGCCGCTTTTCTGAAGAAACACGGCATACACCCCAAAAGCGCCGACGGCCCCGATGAGCGGCGCCCCCCTTACGTACATCTCCTGTATGGCCCTTATGACATCGTCCACCGTGATGAGTTCCGCCACCACGAACCGGTGAGGCAGAAGCCGCTGGTCGATCACCTTGATACGGCCCGATTCTTCATCAAACCAGACAGGTCGTTGCCCGCTGTTCTCCGGATTCATACCGCCCCCTTTTCCACAAACAGGTCCACCACCTGAAACGCTTCCACATCCACAAGCCCCCGGTCGGTAATCTTGAGCGCCGGGATAACCGGCAGTGCCAGAAAACCCAGTGCCATAAACGGATCTTCAAGGGTTGACCCAAGGGCGTGTGCCGCCGCAATCACCGTATCCATACGGTCATAAACCGCGGCCAGCGGTCTGTCCGACATGAGCCCCGCCACCGGCAGGGGCAGCGACGCGGTTATGGCGCCCTC
>CAYZHB010000021.1:0-33305 GCA_964478245.1 uncultured Desulfobacterales bacterium
TCCCGGCCTATGGCCGGAACTCCAAGCCACCCGCTTCGCGGGTGGTCGTTGACTATCTTCCTCTATTTTTTAGTTGTCCAAGGTAAATTTTCATAAAAATTTTCTATATATTCAAAGGCTTCTTGGAATGGGGGAAGTTTCTCAGATATAGTTTGATCTAATGCCTGATATTTTTTCTCAGAACGTTTTCTTATTTCTTGGTCCGACATTGAATATTTATCTATCTGGAGATGTCTTGATTCTGATTTTTTTATCATGGCTTTGAGTATATTCAATTTAGTTTCTTCATCCGGAATATCAAAATTTTTCAAAATATAATAAATGTCATAGATATCTTGACTACGATTTCTTTGCCGTTGTACTTGCTGTAAAATTGCACGATATTTTTCTGAAATCAAATCCATATAACTGTATATTTGTATTTCCTCACCATGGGTTAACTTTAAAGGCTCGGTTTTCATAATTATTTCGTTAAAACTGTAATCGATTTTTAAAACGCTCGAACAATAACCTTTTTGCAATCTTCTAAAATTATTTGTATCATCCTTGTAAGCGTAACCAACGGTAATCCGAAAAGTTGGCCACGTGGCTTCAGGATCTTTGGGTTTCGGATTGAATTTTTGGATTCGGCATGCCATACCATAAGTTAGGTTCTCAGATACCGTTATGAGTTTTTTATCCAGCTCTTCTTTTACAAAGTTGATATCAACTTCTCTCAAGAGTGATGATGTTGAAAAATCAACATCTATTGTATGTCTGCTACTCGCATATCCTATCGCCAACAAAACACCACCTTTCATGGCCATCGTGGTATTTAAAAATTTAGAATTTGCAATAGCGGATAACACTATATGTATCGCCTTTCGACGCTTCTTTTCACTTTGCTCTATTTCATCATCTTCAATCCATGACAAAAAATTGTCAGTGTTGTCTATCATCATGTTTCTTTTTTATTCATCAATGTTAACAGAAAGGCACCACTCTGCTGAATAATTTGGATAATAATCATTGTTTGGGTCCAATTTCCTTGAGCCACCTCGTTGTGCGAATGCCTTCCAATTTTTTATCTTCTCGTTGCTAATTGAAAGCCTTTCCTCCAAAATATAACCGGCTCGTACCTTTTCAATTTTTTTACCATTTCTGTCAACCTCATCAATGATCAAATCCAAATATTGCTCGGCATAATCTTCGTAGGCGGCCAAGACGTTATAGATGCCGCCGCATAAGTCCGGCTTTCGTATCATATCTAAAAAGGTTCTGCCAATACGAGAAATTTTCAAGGCAGAATTTTTAATATTGATATAGGATCCCGGGTGGGCACTATTGTATCTAATTAATTCTTTTTTCCCGAACTTTTTTATGTTTATTAATGATAATTTTGGTAATGCTTCATTTATGTGCCCGTTAAAGTCCTTTTTCATTTTTTCATAAGCAAATTTACGCCAAGATTTTGTATCAGGAGCAGAATAAATCAAAACCCTGGGTATTTGATCTGTCAAGCCGTGATATTCCATCGCAGAAAAATGGGAAATATAGGCAAAAGGGTCAAGTGAACAGACTATTTCTTCCTCGGTGTTTATTTTTTTGCCAAAAATTTTATATACAGATGCAATATTTTTAAATCTGCTCAGGATATTTTTTTTACGAAGTTTTTCGATATTTTTTTTTAAATCGTTTTTGTCTGCCAGTTGTTTTTGAATCTTGATTCTTCGCCCGCCATGATTTTTAGTTAAATATAAATTGTGCAGAATGACACCCAATTGATACTCAGTAATAACCGGTTGGTTAAAATTGTGGATTTTTTCCGTAATTGCTTGTATTAAAGTGACGGTTGACATTGTTTTTGTGATCTACAATACATGTTAAATACGTCCTAAGGACGTATTTAACATGTATTTTTTAGTTTGTCAAGAATTTTTTTAAAACAATTAATAATGACGAATAATAGTATGGGTTAATATTTTAATATAAACTTCTTAATGTATATGTCCTAAGGACATATACATTAAGAAGTAATTAATTGTCAAGAAAAAAAATAAAACCAACGACCAAATGAGGCCCTTGACCTCAGAGCTCCCCGTCGAGCATCTCGGCCGCGTGTTCTTTCGTGGTCCGGGTGATTTCACTCCCGCCGATCATCCGGGCGATCTCCTCGACTCTCTCCGGCCGTGTCTCCAACGGAATGATGGCGGCGGCGGTCCGGCTGCCGGACACGGATTTGGTGATTTTGAAGTGGGTGGTGCCGTATTTGGCAATCTGGGCGAGATGGGTAATGCAGATCACCTGGTTGACGCCGGCCAGTTTTTTGAGTTTAAGACCGATTTTTTCCGAGGTGGCCCCGCCGATACCCGCGTCCACCTCGTCGAATATCAGTGTTTCAAGCGATTCCGAACGGGACAGCACCACTTTGAGTGCAAGGACGATCCTGGAGAGTTCGCCGCCCGAGGCGATTTTTGACAGCGGTTTGCGTTTTTCTCCCGGGTTGGGGCTGATGAGAAAGCAGGCCCTGTCAATGCCGGCGGGATACACTTTCATGCCGTTGACGGAAAGGGCATCACTTTCCGGGTCGGCCGGGGACTGGGCCACTTCCGCTTTGAAATCGGCATGCTGCATTTCAAGTTCGCCAAGCTCCCGGATGACCAGGCCGGAAAGGGTCTGTGCTTCAGTATGCCGCTTTTCGGAAAGCGCGGTCACCTTGTCGGCATGCGTTTTTTTCAGTACTTCGATTTCCGTCTCGAGGGTATGGATTCTTTCGGCCGCATTTGATGTGGCTGCAAACTTCTCTTTCATCTCCCGGTACTGGCTGAAAAGGTTCTCCAGGTTTCCGCCGTACTTCCGTTTGAGATTCTGGATCAGATCGAGCCGGGCCTCGGTGTTTTCCAGTGCCTCCGGATCGGTTACGATCCCGGAGGCATGCGCCCGCAACTCTTCTGCCGCGTCCTGCAGCTCGAAGACAAAACCGGAGATCGCCCGGGCTTTCTCTTCGAGTACCGGGTCGAGCGAGCCGTATTTCTCCAACGCCTTCCCGATGGTATCGATCTGTTCGATCACCGAGCCTTCTTTCGTGTACAGCTCCCATACCGCCGTGTTCAGCGATTCGTGAATCAGGGAAGCGTTTTTAAGGTAGGCTTTCTCCTTTTCGAGTTCGCTGTCTTCGTCCTCTTTGATATCCGCCTTGTCGATTTCGTCTATCTGGTGACGCAGCAGTTCGTTCTCGGATTCAAACTTTCTGGTGTCGGTAATCAGTTTCTCCCGTTCACTGACAAGGGCGGAAAGTTTCCTGTAGAGAGACCGCACCTCGTTTTTCAATCCGGTGGTACCGGCGAACCTGTCCAGGATATCCAGGTGGTTTTCTTCATTGAGCAATCCCTGATGCTCGTGCTGGCTTGAGATGCCGGCCAGGTTGCCGGTGAGGTCTTTCAGCAGCTGCATGGACGACTGCCGGCTGTTGATGAACACCTTGTTCCGGCCGGAAGCGGCGATCACCCGGCGGATGATCATCCCCTCGGCCGGGTCGATGCCCTGTTCGGCCATCATTTCGGCCTGGACCGATTCGGGCGCAATGTCAAAACAGGCTTCGAGTTCGGCGGAGTCCTCCCCTGTCCGGATCAGGTCGGCCGAAGCCCTGGACCCCAACAGCAGGTTGACCGCCTCGATGATGATGGATTTGCCGGCCCCGGTTTCGCCTGTAAGAACGGATAGTCCCGGCCTGAAGGAAATGCGGATGTCATCGATGATTGCAAAGTTTTTTATAGCAAGTTCGCTGAGCATTGATCCTCCTTAAAAGGTCGAAAATATGGACCATCCAGGTCACACAGATTGCCGCCACGAGCCTGGGGATCCAGAGCCAGAGCGCTGGAATGCCGAGAGGAAGAAACAGTGCGGGATCTTCAACCATGGCATGATTGATACCGATGGACAGATGAAGCTTGGTAAGATCGCTTTTGTCATAGGTGTTCGATCCGGTCTCTTCGACAATGACCGCCGATCCGTAGGTGAGCCCGAAAACAGCCGCCGTGAGCCACAGCACCCCCGTGTTCCGGCTCAGACCCAGGAGGTAGAGGAAGGGGGAGATGACCCGTGTGATGTACAGGATCACGTTAAAGACTTTGGCCATCTCCAGGACAATCATCAGCGGCATGATAATGCAGAAGATCTGCAGCGTCAGTTTGAATACATCCCATCCCCAGGCGGTCAGCATGGAAAGGAACGTTTCCGGTCCCTCTCCCAGGTTCCCGGCCGCCAGCGCGGCCCCTTGTTCCTGCATGTTTACCCCGAGGATTCTGGCCGTGATAAAGGTGACCGCAAACGACATGAACAGGCGGAATCCGGCCGCGAAAAACGGGTTGATGCCGGATTTTCCCTGAACGATACTCTCCTGTATGATATTGTGGGATATCAGGAGAAATATGGCGATCAGGATCATCTGGTCCGTGGTGAAACCAATGGCGGCCATGGCGGCGACCGCTCCGTAGATGCCGGTAAAAAGGCCGATTATCAAAGGCAGGGCGGCAGACGCCGGCAGCATGATAAAATTCATGACAGGGGCCAGCAGAAAGTCCATTTTGTAGAGAATGCCGAAATGGACCAGCAGGGTGGTGGCAAAAGAAATGGGCACAAGAATTTTGAGCAGCCACAAAAGACCTTTCCAGCCTTTCCGGACGCCCTCGGCCAAGCCTTTTTTGAATCGCGGCAGAAGGGTGTTATTTTTTGCTGTCATCTGGGGCGGGTGCGGTTGAGATATTTTCTTTAACGGTCCGGTCCACTGTGGCGTAGATGTCCTTGAACGATTCATGTATACTGGACGGGGAGAGCCGGCCCATTTCAATGAATTTAACGACTATCTCTTTTGTCACTTTCAGGATCTGTTCGTCAGTGGATTTCATATTTAAGACAGATACCAGAGAAATGAGAGAAGGTCAAGATCACGGTGAATTTCTTCTATTTTAAACATGGAAACGCGCAATTTAGATGTTGATAAGTTGATCAAAATGATTATAATCAAACCTCATCTTTAAACCGCAGGAAGGCACGAAACCAAATGAGCGACGGGGAAGAAGAAAAAAAGAACAGCATGGTCACCCGCATCCAGGTGGAGGGCAAAGAGATACAACTCGTGGGTACCGCCCACGTATCAAGGGACAGCGCCCGGCTGACAGAGGAGATCATTGTGGCCGAGCATCCGGACACCGTGTGTGTGGAACTCTGCCGGACACGACTTTCCGCAATGGAGGACAAGGACAAGTGGCGCAACATGGACATTGTCAAGGTAGTGCGGGAGAAACGGGCCCTTGTGCTTTTCATGAATCTGCTTCTGGCCTCGTTCCAGAAGCGTATCGCCCGAAAATTCGATATCAAACCCGGCCAGGAGATGATCAACGCGGTGCAGTCCGCCCGCCGGATCGGCGCGCAGGTCGTGCCCGCGGACCGGGAAATTCAGGTGACGCTGTCCAGAGTGTGGCGGGGGATGGGCTTTTTTAAAAAGGTCAAACTGATGTTTCAGATTCTCTTTTCCATTTTCGCCTCCGATGACATCACGGAAGAGGAGATCGAGAGTATGAAGCAGGAGGATATTCTCAAAACAGTCCTTTCCGATGTGAAAAAATCCCACCCGGTAATCGAGCGTGTCCTCATAGACGAACGGGATATGTATCTTGCGGAAAAAATACGGCACGCCCCCGGTGAGAAAATCGTGGCCGTGGTCGGGGCGGGTCACGTGCCCGGCATAAAGAAATACCTCTCTTTGGATAACAATCCCGGCGGCAACCCCGGCCGTCCGGATATGGCGGAACTGGAGCGGATTCCGCCGGCAAGCCGGTTCGGCAGTCTTCTCAAGTGGCTTATCCCGGCCGCGGTCCTGATCATTTTCGCCGTCGGTTTTCTGATGGAAGGAAAGGGGGCCGGCACCGACATAATATGGGTCTGGATCGCTGTGAATGCGGTATTTGCAGGTCTTGGCGCCGTTATCGCCCTGGCCCACCCGTTCACCATCATCTCTTCGGTGCTGTGCGCCCCGTTGACCTCTTTGAATCCCATGATTGCCGCCGGCTGGGTGTCGGGCCTGGTGGAAGCGTTTTCACGAAAGCCCAAGGTAAAAGACCTGGAGGCCATCCCCGATGATATCCTGACCCTGAAGGGCTACTGGAAAAATAACGTGATACGGATCCTGCTGGTGGTGGTGTTCACCAATCTCGGCAGCACCATTGGTACGCTCACAGCCCTGCCGCTGATGCTGAAACTCCTCAGCTGATCATTGCATCGCAGACTTTGCGGATGCATTCGGGGTAGAGCTGCCATTCAAGCGCAAGCCCCTTTTCCCTGACGTCTTCCAGCGTATCGGCGTCTTCGATCTCGAATGCTTTCTGTCCGATTATTTTCCCCGTATCTTCTCCGTAATCGATGAAGTGCACCGTGCAGCCGCCGACTTTGCAGCCGTACCGGAAGGTGTCGCCGTAACCGTCCGTGCCGGGAAAAGCCGGCAGGAGCGCGGGATGGATGTTCATTATCCGGTGGCCTGTCGTGTTTTCGTGAAACCGGTCGATGAAGTACGGGGTCAGCGTCCGCATGAAACCGGCAAGAATCAGCAGGTCGATTCCGAAGGGCCGGATATGGTCGAGCAGTCTTTTCTCGGCGATGGCCCGTGATTTCAAAAAGCGCGCAAGTTTCCTCTCGTCCGTATCCGCCGGCAGGAGCTGCTGCCGGGCCTTGACCGTTGCCATGTCAAAGTCGGCCGGCACTGCTGCCCCGTCCGGATCGGTTTTCACGTGAGCGATGATGGACCGGTAATCCACGACAAAGGTCTCAAGACCTTCATTTCCCGCCATTTCAAGCCCTCTGGCCGCCGGCCTGTCCGCACCGGCAAAGACGACCCGCCCGTTTATGCGGTTCTCCCGGCATGCGGCGATGACCGCCTTCAGGTTGGTGCCGGTGCCCGAAATCAGAGCGCCGATTTTACAGGATTTTTTCTCCATTGCCCGCTTCAGCCTTCCGTCTCCTCGTCCACCCAGTCCAGATAGGCTTTCAGCCCGGCCGATATCGGTACCTGGACAATCTCGGGCACCTCGTAGCTGTGACGGTCCAGGATAAAGCGCTCCAGTTTTTCGTACAACCGGGTGGGGCACTTGATGAGCAGCTTGTACTCGGGGTCGTTTTTCACCGCCTCCTTCCAGGTATAGTAGCTCTTGATGCTGCTGACCTGGATGCAGGCGGCCAATCTGCTTTCCAGAATCGCCGAGGCCAGTTCATCCGCCTCTTTCATATCCGGACACGTGGTAATCACGATGCTGTACGCCATTTTTCACCTCCTTTTCCAAGCAGGTCACGCATATACCGTTCCGATCCGTAAAAGATAGAGGCAGATGCGCGACCCGGCCTTTGTTCAATCGATACATCTTTTTTGCAACGGATGCAGATTATCAAGATACACCATTGTTCAGTTTGATTTCAAGAACCCTTTTAATTGGGTTTTCCAAATCGGGGTATTGTGTACAGATTCACCGGGACTTCTTCCCGCGATGGTGTGACAAAGTTTGACAAAGCATCTATTTAGGCTTATATTGACATTTTACCGTAAATCATTAACAGGACACAAAAAAGAGGGCAGAAAAAATATGGCACAGCATATTGTAGAACTCAACGACGACAATTTCGAGAGTGAAGTATTGAAATCGGAGATGCCGGTACTGGTCGATTTCTGGGCGCCTTGGTGCGGGCCCTGCAAGGCAATTGCCCCCACCATCGAAGCGCTCGAGCAGAGCTTCGGGGACAAGATGAAGTTCGTGAAGCTCAATGTGGATGAAAATCCGGTGACCCCGAGCAAATACGGCATACAGGCGATCCCCACCCTGATCTTTTTCAAGAACGGCGAGGTGGCGGACCAGATCACCGGCATGGTGGCCAGAGAGAAGCTGGAAGATTCCGTCAAGGGATTGATATAGGGAGTGTTGACAAATGGCAGTTGACTATGACCTTGTGATCATCGGTGCGGGTCCCGGCGGTCTCACCGCAGGGATATACGCGGCACGGGCCAAAATGAATGTTCTGCTGGTGGAGAAGGCCGCTCCCGGTGGACAGGTCCTTATCACTGACTGGGTGGAAAACTACCCCGGATTTCCGGACGGGATCAGCGGCTTCGACCTGGGGGAGAAAATGAAAACCCAGGCGCTGAATCTCGGGTTGACTCTTGAGACCGCCGAGGTGACCGACCTGAAGCTCTCGGAAGAGAAAAAACAGGTCGTCTTCAAGGACAAAACAGTGACGGCCGGAACGGTTATCATTGCCAGCGGTGCTTCACCGAAACAGCTGAATATCGGAGAGGAAAAGTTTATCGGGAAGGGTGTCTCCTTCTGCGCCACCTGTGATGCCCCGTTTTTCAGGGACAAGCCTGTCGTGGCCGTGGGGGGCGGCGACACCGCTGTAAAGGAGACCATTTTTCTCACAAAGTTCGCGTCCAAAGTGTACCTGGTGCACAGGCGCGATCAGCTCCGGGCTGAAAAAATTATCCAGGAAAGGGCATTTGAAAACGATAAAATCGAGTTTGTCTGGGATTCGGTCGTTAAAAGCGTGGACGGTTTTTTCGGCATGGAGAAGGTCACGGTGGAAAACGTCAAGACCGGCGAACAGCGTACAATAGAGGCCAGCGGCTGTTTTATCTGGATCGGTGTCGTTCCCAATACCGCATTCCTCCCGGAAAACGTGAAACTGGACGAGGGGGGATTCGTGGTCACGGATGCCCGTATGGCCACGTCCGTGCCCGGCGTTTTTGCTGTGGGGGATGTCCGGACCACCCCGCTGAGACAGATTGCAACCGCTGTCGGTGACGGGGCTATGGCCGCCGTATCCGCAGAACACTATGTAGAGAACGTGACATGAGAAAGACCGTACTTTTTATCGTGGCCGCTGCCGTATTGACAGTCGGAACCGCCGGCTGCTCTTTGTTCAGGGAAAAACCGCACGAAATAGAAAAGACAGCCCAGGAACTGGTCAACGAGGGATCGGAGTATTTTGTCGAGGGCCGGTACAAAAAAGCGGTGGCGGCTTTCAAAGACCTCAGGGACTGGTACCCGTTCAGTAAGTACGCCATCCTGGCAGAGCTCAAGATCGCGGACGCCTATTATGAGCTTGAATCCTATGAAGAGGCGATCTTTGCCTACAGGGAGTTTGAGAAACTGCACCCGAAAAACGAGGCCATTCCCCATGTGATCTACAGGCGGGGGCTCTGCTGGTATGAAAGGATCGACACCATTGACCGGGATACCGAACCGGCTGAAAAAGCGCTTGACCAGTTTCTGAGACTGAAGCGGACCCATCCGGAAAGCCCTTATGCGGCACGGGCGCAGGAAAAGACAGATGACTGCATTGCCAACCTGGCGGGCCATGAGCTGTACGTGGGCAATTTTTATTTAAAGGCCGATCGTTATGAAGCGGCCCTGGGCCGATACCGGTACGTTGTGGAAAAGTTTCCCTCATCCGAGGCGGCAAAGGAAGCCCGGGAAAAGATGGAAGAGGCCAGACGGCTGGCTGCCGAAGCGCAAGAATAGCCGGGTGCGGAGGCGGTTGTCAGCAGACTTTTACGGAAAGGATCGCAGGTTTAATCTTGTCCTAACCGTTTCCTGATAAAAACCTAACAAATGAATTGTAGATTCCTCCTGAAAGTAAAAAATGCTTTGGACGGCAAAGCATTCTAACTCTTTCTTAACGAAAAGAGAAAGCCAAAATTTTATTATCCAAGAGGAGGAACAAATGAAGAAATTTTTTAAACTGTTGTTTGTGATGACCGTTTCGATGCTGGTAGCATCGTCTTACGGTTTTGCCGGTAAGCTGGTAATCAAGGGGTCTACAACTGTTCTGCCCATTGCCCAGAAAGCGGCCGAGGCCTTTATGGCGGAAAATCCGGATATCAAGGTATCCCTTTCCGGCGGCGGTTCAGGAAACGGTATCAAGGCGATTATCGATGAAACAGCCGATATCGGCAACGCCTCCCGGTTCATCAAGGACAAAGAGGTGGAACTGGCCATGAAAAAAGGGGTCCTGCCGGTCCCTCACCGGGTGGCCCTTGACTGCATCGCCCCCGTCGTGCACCCGTCCAATGGTGTCGCTGATCTCACCATGGACCAGATCAAAAAGATCTATCTCGGAGAGATTGACAACTGGAAAGATGTCGGCGGAAAAGACAAGGAAATCGTTGTGGTATCGAGAGACAGCTCTTCCGGTACGTTCGGTGTATGGAAAAAACTGGTCATGGACGGTGAGCGCGTGATCCCAGGCGCCTTGACAGTTCCCTCGAACGGCGCGGTTGTCCAGGCGATTTCCAGTACGCCGAACGCCCTCGGGTACATCGGTCTCGGGTACATGAACAAGGAAGTAAAAGGGGTCAATGTCGGCGGTGTCGAGCCCACAGAGGAAAACACTGTGAACGGCTCTTTCCCCATTTCAAGGCCGCTTTTCATGTTCACAAACGGCTGGCCCAAAGGTGACACCATGGCGTTTATCGGATTTGTTCTTTCCAGGAAGGGACAGACCCTTGTCCAGGAAGCCGGTTCAATCCCGCTGTTTTAAATACGGAGACATTCAGGCTTGAAACGTCAACATATTGAAAAAGGAGTGCGGTCTCTGTTTACGGCGGTCGCACTCTTTTCTATCACAGCACTTTTTCTGATTATGGTCTTCCTGCTGAAGGAAGGGTATCCGATCTTCAAGACCGTGTCCCTGAAGGAGTTCCTGCTCGGCAAACTCTGGTATCCCACGGATGATCCGGCGGCCTTCGGTATTCTGCCGCTGATTACCGGCTCTTTCGTGGTCACGATGTTGTCCGGACTGATGGCCATTCCCCTGGGGATAATGACGGCGATCTACCTGGCGGAGATCGCTCCCCGGAAGGTGGCGGAAATTGTAAAGCCGATCGTGGAACTGATGGCGTCAATGCCCTCGGTTGTCATCGGTTTTTTCGGGATGGTGGTGGTGGCCCCGTTTA
The DNA here is from genome assembly GCA_964478245.1 of uncultured Desulfobacterales bacterium. GTDB lineage: Bacteria > Desulfobacterota > Desulfobacteria > Desulfobacterales > Desulfobacteraceae > CAYZHB01. The sequence goes on from CAYZHB010000021.1 coordinate 10,973, forward strand.
TCCAGCAGATTTTCGATGTGCCGGTGGGGCTCAATATTTTCAACGCGAGCCTGATGCTGGCGTTCATGGCCATTCCCACCATCTGCAGCATATCCGAGGATGCCATCTTCAGTGTACCCGCCGCCCTGAAAGAGGGGTCGTTTGCTCTGGGGGCCACGCATTTTGAGACCATCTTCCGGGTGACCATACCGGCGTCCATTTCAGGAATCTGTACCGCCATAATTCTCGGGCTTTCCAGGGCCATCGGGGAGACCATGGTGGTGCTGATGGCCGCGGGCGGCGCGGCCATGATGCCGGACTCCATATTTGATCCCTCCCGGCCCATGCCGGCAAGCATTGCCGCTGAAATGGCGGAAGCGCCCTACGGGAGCGATCACTACCATGCTCTGTTCGCCATCGGGGTTGTGCTTTTCGTATTCACATTTCTGTTTAACATCGTGGCGGACTATGTTTCCCACAGGTTCAGACAGGTCGGGGAGGCCTCCTTGTAATGCTGAAAAGAAGAAAAATAACCCAGAATGTCTGTTTTTCACTGCTCAATGCCGCCGCCTGGATTAACGGCATTGCGCTGGCGATCATCGTCTATTTTATCGTTGCCAACGGCTGGACCGCCATGTCCTGGGAATTTCTGTCCCAGCCGCCCACGGATTCCATGACAAAAGGCGGCATCCTGCCCTGCATCGTGGGAACGGCGCTGCTGTGCTTTATCACCATCGCGTTGGCCATGCCCATCGGGATCGCCTCGGCCATTTACCTGAACGAATACGCCACCCAGGGCCGCCTGGTCCGCCTGGTCCGTCTCGGGATCAATAACCTCGCGGGCGTTCCCTCCATCGTGTTCGGCCTGTTCGGCCTGGCATTTTTCTGCATCGTGCTCGATATGGGGGTTTCGGCGGCCGCAGGTGGCCTGACGCTGGGCATTATGACACTGCCGGTCATGATCGGTTCTTCAGAGGAAGCGCTGCGCTCGGTGCCGGACACCTATCGGGAAGCCTCCCTTGCCATGGGCGCCACCAAATGGCAGACGATTTTTCACGTGGTGCTGCCGGCGGCGTATCCCGGAATTATCACCGGCTCCATACTCGGTCTTTCCCGGGCAGCAGGCGAGACCGCCCCGATCATGTATACGGGGGCCGTGTTTTTCACCCCGGTGATGCCCAGCTCGATCTTTGACGAAGTCATGGCCCTGCCGTACCACATTTACGTGCTGGCCACGGCCGGTACCAATATCGAGGCGACACGGCACCTGCAGTACGGGACGGCGCTGGTGCTCATCGTGCTTGTCTTTGCCATGAACCTGGCCGCCATCATTATCCGCTCCAAATTGAGAAAAAAGATAAGGACCTGATCCAAATGGAACGCAAACTGAAAATGTACACCCGGCATCTCAATTTTTTCTACGGTGATTTCCAGGCGCTTGAAGATGTCAGCATCGATTTTGAAGAAAACAGGGTCACGGCCCTGATCGGTCCGTCAGGATGCGGCAAGAGCACCTATCTGCGGTGTCTCAACCGGATGAACGACCTGATCCCCAAAACCCGGGTTGAAGGGGAGATCAAGCTTGATGACAGCGAGATCTATGCCCTGGGCATGGACGTGGTGACCCTGAGAAGACGGGTGGGCATGGTTTTTCAGAAACCCAACCCGTTTCCCAAGACCATATTTGAAAACATCGCCTACGGGTTGAAGGTAAACGGCCTGCGGGACAAGGCAAAGATTACCCGGATCGTGGAGACGAGTCTGAAGCAGGCGGCTATATGGGACGAGGTTAAGGACCGGCTGAACGAGTCCGCCCTGGGACTTTCCGGCGGGCAGCAGCAGCGGCTGTGCATCGCCCGGGCGCTGGCAGTGGACCCGGACGTGATCCTCATGGATGAACCGGCCTCCGCGCTCGATCCCATTGCCACCCAGAAAATCGAGGATCTGATCGGCGAGCTCTCCAAGAAACTCACCATCATTATCGTGACCCATAACATGCAGCAGGCGGCACGGGTTTCCCACAGGACGGCGTTTTTTTACATGGGAAAACTGATCGAGGTGAACGATACGGATACGCTGTTCACCAAGCCGGAGCTGAAACAGACTGAAGATTACATTACCGGAAGATTCGGTTAAGGAGGAGGATGTGATGTCGGGATACATTCCCAAAGAGATCGACAAGGTGAAAAAAATGCTGCTGGCCCTGGGGGCGAATGTGGAGGACCGCTTTCAAAAGGCGATTCATGCCGTGAATACAAACGACATCGACCTTGCCCAGAAGATCATCGATACCGATTTTGAGATCGATGAGAAGGAAATAGAGGTGGAAGAGGAGTGTCTGAAAATTCTGGCCCTGTATCAGCCCGTGGCCACCGATCTGAGGTTTTTCATAACGGTGATCAAGATCAATAATGATCTGGAACGGATCGCCGACTATGCGGGCAACATATCGCAGCGGTTCAAGTCGTCCTCCGAGGACCCCAACCGGTTCGGATACGATTACACCTCCATGGGCAATCTCGCCGCCAGAATGCTCAGGATGAGCCTCGATGCCCTGGTAGAAAATGACGTGGACATGGCCTACGAAGTGAGGGATATGGACAAGGATGTCAACGTGATGCGGAACGAGGCCTATGACACCATGAAGGACGATATCCGGGCATATCCGGAGAAGGTCGGGGAAATTATTAACATGTACCTGATTTCAAGGCACCTGGAGCGGATCGGGGATCATACGACCAATATCGCCGAAGAGGTGATCTACCTTATCGAAGGGGACATCATCCGCCATACCTGATACGGACGGCACAAGCTTCAAGGCCGCTGCACGCTCTGCTGCCGGCGGCTGTTGACGGAACCGCCCCATCCGGAGGGAAACCGTGTCCAAAAGATGGGAACCGATTTCAGGCATCCTTATGAGACACCCGTCACGGATCAATTTAACAGATCAGGATATAACATATGCCCAGCGAAACCATTTTAATTGTCGATGATGAACAGGATATTCTCGAGCTGATAAAATACAATCTGAAAAACGAGGGATACGCCGTATTGACGGCTGAAACGGGTGAACAGGCGGTCAAGCTGGCCCGGCAGTACAGCCCGGACCTCATGGTGCTTGACCTGATGCTGCCCGGGATTGACGGTCTCGAGGTCACCCGGATCTTGAAAAATGAGGACCGGACAAGAGAGATCCCCATTGTCATGCTCACGGCCAAAGGAGAAGAATCCGACATCGTGACCGGCCTGGAGCTGGGGGCGGATGACTACATCCCCAAGCCGTTCAGTCCGAAAGTACTCAACGCGCGGATAAAGGCCATTCTGAGACGGCGGGAAAAAAGAACCGCGGACACCCGTGAGAAAATCCGGCAGGAGGGACAGATTGTGATAGACCGGGCCCGGCACGAGGTAACGGTTGAAGGAGAACCGGTGGACCTGACCCTGTCGGAGTTCGAACTGCTCTCCTTTCTGGCGGATAAAAAGGGGTGGGTCTTTACCAGGGGACAGATTGTGGATGCCATCCACGGGGAGAACTATGCGGTTACGGAAAGGAGCATCGATGTGATCATCGTGGGACTGAGAAAGAAGCTGAAAGCGCATGCGTCCGTCATAGAAACCATCAGAGGCGTGGGATACCGGTTTAGAGAGTAATGGGTTCTGATAAAAAACGGAAGATGATCTGGCACATCTTCCCGTCATTTTTGGTTATTATTTTTGTTTCCCTTTCCGCGGTCACCTTCTACGCCACCAATTACTTCAAAAAAATTTTTCTCGAAAATTCGGAAAAAGAGCTCACCATCCGAACGGAACTTCTGCAGAAAAAGTTTGCCGACATGCTGGCGAAGGAAAACGAGGCGAACGGCTACATCAATGAACTGTGCAAGGATATCGGCAGGCGGACCGGTATGCGGGTGACGGTGGTGCTGCCCTCGGGTGTTGCGGTCGGGGATTCCCTCGCCGACATCGCCTCGATGCCACGGCTTTTGTCCCGGCCGGAAATCCGGGCGGCCATGAAAGGGGAGAAAGGGGTATCGGTGCGGCAGCGTCCGGAACGGGATAAAAAGATGATGCATGTGGCGCTCCCGCTGATGTCGGATGAGGGGGTGATCGCAGTCCTCAGGGCCTCGATCTCCATATCCGAGATTGAAGGGGAGATACAGGCCGTGAAAAATCAAATCTTCATTGTCCTGTTTGTGACAATTCTTGTTGCCGCCCTTGCCAGCCTGTTCGTCACCCGGCGGATCACCCTGCCCATTGAAAAGATGAAAAGGGGCGCGGCCGATTTTGCAAAGGGGAATCTCGACACCCGGCTTGAAGTCCCTGCCTCGGAAGAGTTGTCCCGGCTGGCCGTCACCATCAACCGCATGGCGGAGAATCTCGATGAAAAAATAAAGGCGTTTCAGAATCGGAGCAGGGAACTGGAAGCGGTCCATGCCAGCATGCAGGAAGGGGTTATCGCCATCGACAGGTACGAGCGGATCATCACGGTCAATGATGCCGCGGCGCGGATATTCGATTTCCCCTCGTCGAACCTGAAAGAAAGGTATGTACTGGAGGTGGCGCGCAACGTCGAGTTCCACAGGTTCATTGAACGGGCGCTTGCCACGGATGACCCGGTCGAGGAGGACATCGTCATCACAAGGGAAGCGGACCTGATTTTGAATATCCATTCCAATGTGCTCTATGACAATGAAAACCACCGCATGGGGACGCTGATCATTTTCCACGACATCACGCGCATAAGAAAACTCGAGACCCTGCACAAGGATTTTGCCGCCAATGTTTCCCACGAGCTGAAAACGCCGCTCACAACCATAAAGGGATTTATCGAAACGCTTCAGGCGGAGATGGAAAAAGGCGAGATTAAAAACGCGCTGAACTTCCTGGAAATTATTAAAAAAAATGTCAACCGGATGACCGACCTGATCGATGATCTCCTGGCCCTGGCGCGGCTTGAACGGCTGGAGGGCACCGGTATCCGGTTCGAGAACCACAGCCTGTGCGCCCTGATCAGGGGAGCGGTGAAAACCTGCAGTGCCGGTATCGAGACGAAACATATCACGGTGGATGTGGACTGCCCGAAGGACATCACCGTCCGGGTCGATCCGGTCCTGATGGAACAGGCGGTGTTCAACCTGGTGGACAATGCCGTGAAATACAGCCCGGAGGACAGTACCATCCGTATTGCGGCAAAACGCCGGGACGGCTCTGCGGATATCGTGGTGGCGGATACCGGCTGCGGCATGGACCAGGAGCATCTGTCAAAGATTTTCAACCGGTTTTACCGGGTGGACAAGGCAAGGAGCCGCCGGGAGGGCGGCACCGGCCTGGGGCTGGCCATAGTGAAGCACGTGGTCCAGTATCACAACGGCCGGGTGGATGTGCAAAGCCGGAAGAGCAAGGGCACCGCTTTCACCATCCGTATACCGCTGTAGTTTATCACCTGCTTTGACGACCAGATTACGGTCGGTCCCCGGGCCGGAAGCCCCCGGCCGGATGAATCGGAATTTACAAAATCCAACCGCGATAAAAAGATTTTATTTAAGCCACGACTCGATCTGTTCCGGATGATAGTGCATGTACCGCAAAGCCTTTTCCCTGGGGTACATCCCCTTGTCTTCCTGGATCCAGATCATCAGCTGTTCGAGTTCTTCCGTCTGCCAGCTGAAATTGTCAAGGAATTTGTACACATCCGGCATGTCTGTTTCAAGCCCCTTTCTGACCATGGTCCGGATTTCCTCTTTGCCGCCGTAGATGTTCTTGGGATCATCGAGAAACTTGAGCGTCCAGCGGCCGAACATCCAGTGGGGTTCCCAGCCGGTAACAATGATCCAGCGCTGCTTCCGGATGGCGTTGGACAGCTCTGCGGTCATGGACACTTCGGTTCCCTCTACCAGTTCATAGCTGTAAAGTTCGTATTCCCGGATGGCCTCCCGGGTTTTTTCCATGATACCGGATTCCGGATCGATGCCGATGATTTTCCGGCCGAATTTGTCGGCATATTTTTCCAGATCGGCTATGGATTCGGCTTTGATGTAGGGGGCGTTCCGTTTGCCGGTTGAAGCGGTCTGACGGCCCACGGTGATGTCCGGCACCACCAGCCCGATCTGCGTGCCGGTGATATTCGGGCCCAGGTCCACTACCTGATCCTTGTACTGCTCATAATAGTGGCCGTGGGTGGTGGGCAGCCAGGCCGCCACCATGCCGTCTACTTTGCCTGTGGCGACCGATTCCCACATCCTGTCCGCGGTCATCGGGATAATCCGGCACTGGTAGCCGAGTTTTTCCTCTATCACCGTTTTTACCATGTTGGTGGCCGCCACGGTTTCCGACCATTCCACGTAGGAAAGGCGGACAGTCTTGCGTTCAGCTGAGGCCTGCACCGTCAGGAGCAGGGATGTGAATGCGAATATGAAAAACAGCAAAGCTGCCGTAAAAATGGTTCCTGTTCTTTTCATAAAAACCTCCTGTTTGAATGGCGGCTGCGTTTCCTGGTGTTTGTCTTTATGGACGGGCCGCAGCCGGCTGGTATATTGAAACGCACAGTTTGTTCCGTTGCCGTGTACCGGGATTTTCCGGCCATGCCAGAGAATTTATTCATACTTGTGCCCGTGTTCCCTGGCATGGTCCATAAGTCCCTTGACCACCGCGTAGCACATTAGAAACATGATGATGGCAAAGGGAAGACCCGTACTGATAGCGGCCGTCTGCAAGGCCACGATACCCCCTCCCAGAAGAAGGACGGCCGCGACCGCACCTTCAGAAATGGCCCAGAACAGCCGCTGGGGCGTGGGCGGATCCGGGTTGCCGCCGGCGGTGATAATGTCGATGACCATGGAGCCGGAGTCGGAAGAGGTGACAAAAAAGAAGATGACCACGATAATGGCGAGCATGGACGTAATCCAGCTCAAGGGAAAGTTTTCCAGGAAGACGAACAGCGAGACCGGGATGTTCTCCTGGACCGCCTTGGCCATGCCGCCGGCTGCGAATCGTTCGATGTAGATGGCGCTGTTGCCGAAAATGGTCATCCATATGAAGGTGATGAACGTGGGAATCAGCAGCACGCAGGAGAGATATTCCCGCAGTGAGCGCCCGTAAGAGACGCGGGCGATGAACATCCCGACAAACGGACACCAGGCGATCCACCAGGCCCAGTAGAAAATGGTCCAGCCGTTCTGCCAGTTCCCGCCTTCCGTGTAGGTCTCGTTCCAGAAGCCGAGATCGAAAAAGTTCTGGACGTAATTGCCGATGTTCTCCACCAGCCCGTTCAGGAGGAACAGGGTGGGGCCGAGGATGAAGACAAAGAGCATTAAAAGCAGCGCCAGGGCGATATTGATGTTACTGAGCAGCTTTATGCCCCCGTCAAGGCCCCGCACCACGGACCAGGTCGCAAGCCCGGTGATGCAGGCGATCAGAATGACCTGGACCATCGGGTTCTGCGGGATGCCGAACAGATGGGCCATGCCGGCATTTACCTGCTGAACGCCGAATGCAAGGGAGGTGGCCACACCGTAAAGACAGGAAATCGTGGCCAGGATGTCGATGGTGTTGCCGACCCCGCCGTAGATCTTCTCTTTAAAGATCGGGTAAAACACGTTCCGGATGGAGAGCGGCAGTCCTTCGGTAAATCCGAAAAAGGCGAGTCCCAGGCCGATCAGGGCATAAATGCCCCACGGGTGAAGCCCCCAGTGAAGAAAGGTGATTTTCATGGCTTCCCTGGCACTGTCAATGGTGCCGGGCTCGGACAGGGGGTTGGCCACGTAATGAAACATGGGTTCGGCCACGCCGTAGAAAAGCAGGCCGATGCCCATGCCGGCGCTGAACAGCATGGCAAACCAGCTGAGATAACCGAATTCAGGTGCCGCTTCCGGTCCGCCGATGCGGAGTTTCCCGAGCGGGGATATCATGATGCCGATGCAGGTGGCCAGTACCACGTTCATGGTGAGTACCAGGAACCAGCCGGTATACTCGCTGATCCAGTTTTTGATGCCTGAAAACAGGGTTACCGCCGAATCACCTGCCAGTATCGTAAAGATGACCCCGGCAAAGATCAACCCGGCGGCAATGAAAAAAACCCAGGGCTGGATATCGTATTTCAGCCCTGGCCCATCTAAATTCTTAATGGTCTTTGCGGTCTTGATCTGAAAATCTTTTTCCGTCATTTAACACCTCCTTTTACAGCATTTAATCCTCCTGGATTTTTTTCAGCACAATCCGGTCATCTTCCACTTCCATCTCAAAAGCGTCTCCCGGTGAGAACCCTGTTTTTTCCAGCATTTCCCTGGAAAAAATGATCCCTTCCTTTTTCACCTGTGCCGCTTCTTTGCCGGTGTCTTCAAAAAGCCCGTTGATAACGTAAATCCTTTTGTCCTGGTTCTGGAGCATCACCAGGTGTTCCTGGAGGGTGTACGGAGATATGTTAAATGCCTTCATGATCTCCTTTGCATCCTTGCCGTCCGCGATCATTTTCCTTAATTTGTCCGGATTATACCGGGGGCTGTAGCTGCCTTTTGCCATGACATCACCTCCTTTTTGGGGTTACAGATTGTCAAGATATAGAGGACGAGGTCAGTTTTGTCAAGGTGACCCAAATTCCGGGCCGTTTCTGCCGTAATTTGGCCAGGGACAGTCCCCTTATTCAGGTCTTTCTCCCGGCGGCGGGGTGCAAATTTTTACAAAAAAATTCTTGTAAGTGAACCGATTATGCGTTATATGTGTCCGCTCTGTTTGTATCGTTTGTATTGAAAGTGTGTTGTTTGATGTGTAATATTCGTTTTTATTTATTTATTTTCCTTTTTATCGTTGTTTCGCTTTCGTCGACGGTTCAGGCCGCCGAGGATATCCGGGGCGCCTTTGGAATAAAATTCGGTGATTTTTTTGAAAAAGCGCGGGCCCTGTCCAAAGACGAATTCAGCGGGAATACCGTGTACGAGTTCCTCCCGGGGAGCCTGGACCTGTTATTCGACCGGTACTATCTTTCCATCACACCCCGGAGCAACCGGGTGTACGGTATCTGCGGCATTATCAGTTCCGGCGACATGGCGGCCGCCAAAAAGCGCCACCGCAAACTGGTCATGGAACTGCAGGAAAGACACGGCCGGGTCAGTTCCGGCCTGCTTTCCGGCGTTCTGGATCTTTTCGGCGTGCAGCGGATCGAACAGGGCGATCAGAAGATCGTGATCTCTTTCAAGGAAAACCGGCTCAAGACCTACGTGATTTATTACGACGCCGGCCTGAAAAAACTGGCCCAAAGGGAAGCCAGGCGCCTGGAAAACAACTGACGGCTGTTTTTATAAGCCGGCAGCAGGCAAGCAAGGGGTGTTCAGCCGCCGGTGGCGGATGCGGGGCAGCGGGCGGGGCCTGGTGTCATTTCCGCGGCGGCGGTATCTTTGCGCCGCAGAACTTGCAGGAGACGGTCTGGTGTTTCTGGCTGGGTTTCACAATCTGCTCTTTCCTGCAGTTGGGGCACTTTCTTTTCAGTTTGAAAACCGTACTTGCGGCCATAAAAAATGGAAACATGGTGTCTCGTTCTCCTGGTGCGTTTTTTTACCGCCCTGGCTTAAACTTATCCTTAACCGGATACCGGTGGCAAGCGCATTTTTTCAACACACCGATTTTTTCGCGGTTATTACAGTTCATTTTCCAGGATCAGGGCGGACAGGGCAATCATTCCCACGATCCGGCCGTCCTCCTCCACCGGCGCCCGGCGGATACCGGCCCGGTGAAGCAGACGGGCCACGTAACGGATGTCCATGTCCGCCGGCACCGTGATGACGGGCTTTGTCATCAGTTCATACACGTGCACCTCTTCCGGCGAACGGCCCGGGATTATTACCCCTGTTATCAGATCCTGCACCACCACGATGCCCCAGGCATCATCTTCGTTCCGCTTCTCCACAAGCAGGCAGGATACTTGTTCGGACCGCATCATCGCGGCAGCCTCTTTTGCCGTCGCCATACCATCGACAGACAGAACCCTGTTGTTCATCACATTCCGTGCCCGGATTATCCGGTTTTTTTCCTGTGACATCTCGTTTCCTCTTTTTTTGTTATGCGTTAAAAATACTTTTTGCGGACTTCTTCCTTAAAGGCGTTCATCTGGCTTTCCAGGCCGATAACATTTTCGATGGGCAGGGTGAAAGCGATACCCGTGCCCGGTTTCTCGAATTTCCCCGCTTTCTTTATGCTGTCTAAAATCGTGTGGACAAGATGCTCCTCTACCAGAAACATGACAATGTCTGTCTGCGCTTCAAGGGTGAGCCCGAAAAAGGTCTTGGCTTCACGGATACCGGTTCCTCTGGCCGGTATGATGGTGGCCCCGGTAGCCCCGGCTTCTTTTGCCGCATCCACGATGTCGTCGGTGACAGTGGTTTTTACCGAGGAAAGGATCAGTTTAAAACGCATTTTTTTTCTCCTGCAGTTTTATTTGGTTTGTTTCAAAGTTTTCCGGGCCGACACCCACTGGTTGAACTGGGCGTATCCCATGACCGAAATAATCGGAAACAGACTGGCAAAGGCGATCAGCCCGAAACCGTCCAGGGCCGGGTTGCTGCCGGGCACACTTTCGGAAAGCCCGAGACCAAGGGCCGCCACAAGCGGTACGGTCACGGTCGAGGTGGTGACCCCCCCGGAATCGTATGCCAAAGGGACAATCTGTCTTGGCGCAAAAAAGGTCTGCACGACAACGATAAGGTAGCCCGCCAGGATATAGAGGTAGAGCGGGGTGCCTGTCACGATGCGGAAGGTGCCCAGGCTGATGCCGAATGCCACACCCACGGCCACCGTTATCCGCAATCCCCACTGGTTGATGGTGCCGGCGGACACCTCGCTGGCCTTGAACGCTACCGCGATGAGGCTGGGTTCGGCCACGGTTGTGGCAAAACCGACCATGGCGGCAAACAGGTACACCCACCCGTAGGCAGTCCATGAGAAGGTCCCGGCCCCCTGGCCGGCGGCATCTGTGAGTGCGGCGGCGGACAACTGGTTCGCCATGATCCGTCCCAGCGGGAACAACGCCTTCTCCAGTCCGGCCAGGAAAAGGGCCAGTCCAATGACCACGAAGATACCCCCCAGCACGACCCGCCGCAGGCGGGGAATGGACTGCCGCAGCACCACGAGCTGGAAAAAGACGATGATGAGCGTGATGGGCAGGACATCTTTGCCGGTTGCAAGGAGAATATGGCCAAAGTCACTTATATAATTCATGCGGTCTGTTCCTTTTCTTTACCTGAAAATTATCAGCCCGTATCCCATGACAAATATCATGGGCAAAAGAGAAGCGAAAGCGATCATTCCGAAGCCGTCCAGAAGCGGATTCCGCCGTTTGATGATCGAGGCGAGCCCCACACCCAGGGCCGTTACCAGCGGCACGGTAATGGTGGAGGTGGTCACGCCGCCGGCATCGTAAGCGATACCGATGATTTCTGCCGGCGCCACCGTGGTCATGAGCATGACCACCGAATATCCCCCGATGATGAGGTAATGGATGGGCCAGCCGCGGATGATCCGCACCGCACCGATAAGAATGGCCATCCCCACTGAAAAGGCCACAGAGAGACGCAGCCCCAGGGCATACGGTTTGACGGCGGCCGCATCGATCAGTTCCCCCTGTTTCGCGATTTCGGCCGCTTCAGCGGCAACGGCGATGAGCGCCGGTTCGGCGACCGTAGAGGAGAACCCGATGGCGAATGAAAAAAGCAGAAGCCAGAGAACACTGCCTTTCCGGGTCAGGGACTGGGCCATGGTTTCGCCGATGGGAAACAGCCCCATCTCAAGCCCCTGAACAAAGAGGGCCAGCCCGGCCACCACCAGCACCGCTCCGATGATCACCTCTGTTGCCTGGGGCAGCGGCTGTTTCAGAACAAACACCTGGAAAAAACCGATTACCGCGATAATGGGCAGAAGATCGGTAAAAGAAGATCTGAGCTTTTGTATGATAACCGCTCCTGCCATCATCGACCACTTGCGGAAAACTTTCATCATCCTCCTGTCAGCCTGTTTGCGTGAAAACGTCCACCTGCCGTTTCTGTCCGGTTTTCCGGGTGATATTACCGGATATCGGCTGAAAAGTCTACCTTTTCCAACTTCTTTCAGGCAGCTGCCGGATCAGTCAAGGTCCACCGCGGTTTTGCATTTGTTGCACCTTGTCACCCCCCGGAACAGGGTGTGGCCGCATTCGGGGCAGTTGTAGCGGGCTTCTTCATCCGCGACCCACTGCCGGGTACCCTTTTCCCGCCAGTAGGGGACGGCCCGCAGAATCACCTTTTTCCCGACGGTCATGGGGAAGTGCTCGATGTGGGTGCAGGGGAAATCACCGCACTGGTGACATCCCTCGTATCCTTTCTCCCGGGTACAGTCCCGGACGTCACAGTGGCGGCAGAACATGAAGACATCGTTGGAAAGGCAGCCCTCGCACCTGATATCGTCGATGGTCATGTTTTCACTGCCGGGCAGGGTGCCTTTTCCCGGGACTTGTCCCTTGTAGACGGCCAGAAGCCGCTCCTTGAATTTCAGGTTGCTGTCCCGGTGGGCCATGTAAACGGCGCACACGCCGCAGTAAAGGCCGCAGGGCGCAATAAAGTCGGGATTGGGGTCCATACGTCACTCCTCCTGTTGGGATTTTCCGACTACCTTACCAGAAAAAAAGGCGAAGTCACAGGTGTTTTTATTGTTTTTTCCGGCCGGTATGCTTGGGGCAATACACCGGCCTGCAAGTGGCGGCTAAAAAGCGCCGGCCGTGTTTTCCCATGGTATCTTCCTCCTTTAATGCAGCCTTGCCTGAGACTTCCAACATGCGGTGCCTTGTGAGCAGTTACTCCGTCGTTTGCGCATGCCACTCCTGAAAGCGTCGTTTGCGCAGCGACTGGGTATTGGCATACCAGTAGGAATCGCGGATAAGGTAGCGTCCCGAAGAAAGACGGGCATTGGGAAGATATTCCCGCATGGGGATGGCACTGTCGGGATGCAGGCCGATCTGCTCCAGGGCTGAAGAACGTGCCGGGCCATAGGGAATCAGTTCGGCCAGGTCGGCCATTCGTTTCGCCTGGGTGGCAAAGCGAAGAAAGTCACGGGCTGCTTCGGTGTCAGCTCCCTTGGGGACAGCCCAGACATCACATCCAATCAACTGCCCATCCCACAGAATAACAACCGGCGCTTTTCGTTCCTGCACCGCAGAAAAGAAGCGGCCATTATACCCGCTTGCCATGGTAACCTTGCCGCTTTCCAGCAAAGCGGCCGGCTCGGCGGGATCCTCCCACCAGATGATCTCATCCCGTATCCTGTCTAATTGGCGAAAAGCGATCCAGAGCCCCCTGTCTGTGCTCAACAGGTCATAGATCTGGCGCTGCGGTACGCCTTCAGCCAAAAGCGCCCACTCCAGCAGTCCGTCCGGGCTTTTCTCCACCGCCCGCTTACCGGGAAAGCGCTCAAGGTCAAAAAAATCACCGACTTTGCTCGGCTTTATGCCGGAAAAAGCACTGTCATCATAGGCCAGAACCTTGGCATAGACATTTTGAGGGATGGCACAAGGGGTAAAGCGCAGCGGTGCAAAATCATCCTTAATGTCCGTGCCCGGCTGATGCGCCACAATTCCGCGATGATCGAGGTGTTGCAGGAGCCCCTTCTGGCAGGCTGCTATCGCCTGGTCCTCTATCATGTCGACCACGTCCCATCCCTCCTTTTCGGCCCGCTTTGACATTTCGGCAAGTGATCCTTTATACACTAAAATTTCAACCGGTTTGCCCGATTTTTCCCTGTAAGGCTCGAACAACGCCCGTTGCTGCGCTTTCTCATAGGCCCCGCCCCATGAAACAATCTTCAGGGTTTCTGCGTCCCGGGCGGTTGAAACCGACTGCGGCGCAATGATGGATCCCATAAGAACGACAGCCATAACAACCAGTGTCTTTATATGCTTTTGTCTACAGTGCTGCATTTTCCTCCCGCCTCAGGCTTTGCGAAATTTCGAGATAGGCGGCCACCACCGTCGCCTCGGTCACAGCACCTAAAAATCTGCCGCTGCTTTTCTCCACTATGGGAACGGCATCACCCACAAAGCCGCCCATGCCGTGCAGGGCATCGAGAATGCCGGTTGTTTCATCGAAAACAGTCGTCGGCTGTATCATCTGAGACCCAACCGTCCCCGGTCGGAGTTTCTTGGTAAAAACACCTGTCAGCCCGCCATCGTCATCTAAGACAAAGGCGGTTGTCCATTCGGAGGCGGTAATACGCTGCATCACATCCTCTGCAGAATCGTTGAGATGAACGGTAACAAGATTTTCAGCCTGATAGTCAAGGACCTTAGCGGCCTCAAGCTGTGCCTGATCCCGGCCGGTGGAGAGATCGACACCGCTGCGCAGCAGCTGGACATCATATAGGGAACGGCCAAAGACGTGGTGGGCTATCAGATTTGATAAAACAACACCGACCATGGAGGCAATGGTAATGTCGTAATTCCGGGTCAGCTCAAAGACGATCAGTATGGCCGTCAGAGGCGCACCGATAACCGGGCTTGTCAGCGCCATCATACCGCAGAGCGCGTACACGACCACGCCGGAATTGGGAACGTGGAAGACGCTGTCTGCAAGCATCCAGAAAAGTGCACCGGTCAAAACACCGATGAGCAGCGACGGGCTGAAAACGCCGCCGGCAAAACCAAAGCCTATACACAGCGCGGTTAAAAAAATTTTGGCAAGTATGAGCAGAGGGAGTTCGGCCAGGGTGAAGGCGCCTTCGATGGTGGCGAAACGCAGGGTTTCCTTGCCCATGCCGAGAATATCCGGCAGCCAGAGGCCGACAAGACCAAGGCAGAGTCCGGCAGCTGCAGGGCGCATGGCCGAAGGAATTCCGGTTTTCTCGGCGCTTTTCGATATAAACAGCAAAAGCCGCATGAAAAAGATGGCCACTGCCGCACAAAAAAGTCCCAGCAGGCCAAAAAGGAAAAATTCGTGGCCATACTGTACCCCGCCAAAGGAGACAAGGAAGAGCGGCGGACGATCAAAAACCACATTGGCAATGATATAGCCCACCGATGCCGCCACGGTTGTCGGGGCAAATGCCCGGGTTGAATAATGCCGCAGCACCACTTCGTGGGCAAAAACCAGTCCGGCGATAGGGGCGTTGAAAGCGGTGGAAATCGCAGCGGCAACGCCGCAGGCAACTGCAATGGAGCGCAAATGCGAGATGCCGATACGCAGCTTTGACATGGTGTTTCCAAACATGGCACCCAGATATACCATCGGTCCATATTGGCCCACCGAGGCGCCAAAGCCCAGTGAGACTGCCGAAGCACAAATAGTCACCCAGCCCGATCGCGTGTCAGGCAGGCCGGAGCGAAGCTGTACGGCTTGAATTACGCCGGGCGGCCCCAGGGCACGATTTGCCCGGGCAAGTTTATGGATCAAAACACCCACAACCAGTCCGCCGGTCGCCGGAATAATCACCGTTGCCACCGGCACCAGCCAGGCATGTTCTTCATGTTGAACGCGGGAACGGGGAGAGACCAGCAGGACATTGTTAATCCACTCCACCAGCTCGACAAAGCCGATGGCCGCCAGCGAACTCACGGCACCGACAACGATGGCCGTCAATGTCAGCACAATTATTCTGTAGAGAGGGGAAGTTTTCCGGTACTCCGCCCCTATAGTTGGATCAAGCATGTTTTTATTGTTTAGGACAGGAACTTGCTCTTTGTCAAGATAAATAAAAGCAATTGAAAAAAGTGAAATATGACCCCGGCCGCACACGGCCGGATGGGCCGGTGAAAAACGGTATCGGCCGCGAAAAACCGGCCGGCGGTTTTGACGGCGGTATGCTGAAAAAAATGGACACCCGGTTCACTTTTATTATATATAAGTGCAAGCAAGCGGTGTTGAGACGGCAAAAGTGCCTTGTGGAAATTGTACCACTGGCAGACAGCCCCATAAAACAGGTGATAATTTTCGTGCTGCTGAATGTGTTCTTAGTATGACGCTTGACCGGCCAAATCGATATTGGCGGAGACGCCGGCTTGTTCCTGCCTGTCTGAGGGCCGGGCTGTTGATTCACATGGTTACCCTGGCGGATCTTGCCGTCCTGACGGTGTTCGGGCCCGGTTTGTTGTGGTTCCGGTCGGAATCCGCAACAGGGGCGGTTTTCAATTCGATGCTCCTTGTCTTCCTGGTCAGCCTTCTGATCCTTTCCCAGCTGGACGCCCGTTCCCGGTTCCAGAGCTACAAACGGATAAAGGACGGTCTCTTCATGTACGGGTTTGACCCGCGCATTCTGAAGCCGGTTCTCAAATCCCGGTGTCAGCGGGATGCGGCGTTGGCGGCTGCCGACGAACTCGGGTACGGAGAAGCCTGCCGCAGGTATTATCGGTCGAAAGGATACCGCTGGTACCACATCCTCCCGGATTTCGTGTTCAGCAAACCCGCTCTGCTGGTCAGCCGGCGATTCTGGCGGTCCACCTTTTTTTCTCCGACGTATCACCCAAGAACCGGATGCTGATGCAGTGCCCTTTGCATAAACGCCAGGCTGCCGCTTGCGGGGATAGCCGTTGATCCTGACACTCATATGAAATGACCGGGTCTCACCCGCTGACTTCCGGTTCTGATGCATCTGCCGCATCCGGTACGTCCTCGCTTCCGGCTTTGCTCTGTTCCGCGATCTCATCTTTTATCCCCAGCGCCTTGGCGCGTTCTACCCACTTCTTCCGTGCCAGGGCGCGCATGTCCTGGACACTGTCGGTTTCATCCATGATTTCCGTACCCATCAGTGTCTCGATCAGATCCTCGAGTGTCACCAGTCCTTCCGTGCCCCCGTGTTCATCCACGACAACAGCGATGTGCTGACGGTCCCTGAGAAGATGTTCGAACAGGGTGGACAGGGACATGGAATCCGGGACCGCCAGGATCTGGCGTTTGAGTGAGGCGAGCTTCTGATCGGGCTGGTTCTGGGTGTTGAATACCAGCACATCTTCCTTGAGAACGAAACCGGTGATGTCGTCCACGCTTCTGCCGTAGATGGGCAGGCGGGAAAAAGGGGTT
This sequence comes from uncultured Desulfobacterales bacterium, assembly GCA_964478245.1. Lineage (GTDB taxonomy): Bacteria > Desulfobacterota > Desulfobacteria > Desulfobacterales > Desulfobacteraceae > CAYZHB01. The sequence continues at coordinate 27,973 of CAYZHB010000021.1, forward strand.
TCGGTTACCTGCGCCAGGGCATCCGTTACCGACATTTCTTCGGGAAATGCTGAAATGACGGTGCGCGGCGTCATGATATCCGAAATTTTTACAGAATTGAAACGGAACAGATTGCGTATGATCCGGGACTCGTTTTTCCGGATATCACCGCTGAGTTCGCCCACCCTTGCCATGGCCATGAACTCTTCCCGGCTGAACGCGTACACCTTCTTGCCGCGCGAGATAAACCGGGTCACCTTTTCCGAAATCCAGACGACCGGGAAAAGCATCACGATAAGCATCTGCACGAAAAGCGCGGTCGGCAAAGTGAGCCTGGACCAGTAGACCGCCCCGATGGTTTTGGGAACGATTTCCGACAGGAAAAGGATCATCAGCGTCATGCAGGCGGAAAACAGGCCGAACCAGTAGCTTCCGAAAACAACGGTGGCTTTGGCACCGGCCCCGAGGGCGCCTACTGTGTGGGCAATGGTGTTCAGCGTTAAAATGGCGGCAAGGGCCTGGTCCACCTGGTCCTGCTTGAGCCGTTCCAGACGCGCCCCGCGTTTCGGCCGCTTTTCTTTTAAATCCTCGATAAAAGAAGGCGTCACGCTCAAAAGGACCGCTTCCGCTATGGAACAGAGAAATGAAAAGCCCAGCGCCAGCATGACGTAGGCGATCAGCTGCGCAACATCAGGTGTCATATAGTCACTACTGTTTTTTTCTTCATAACGCCGAAATCCACGTTAAATACACAATACACAAGCTGTCCACAAGAGTATAACATGCTTGTCTGAAGAATGAACAGGATTATATATGAGGGCGCAAAAATTTTTCCCGAACCTTTTCATTCCCTGTTCCTCCCGAGACCTTGCCGGTCATGGAGTCGATCTCTATTTTGATGACGGCTGTTCCGGCCACGGTCTTCTCCCGGCACTCAGATGCTTCCCCGCCGTACTGCCGCATGATAATATCCAGGGCGTGCCGCGTCTCATCTTATTGGCAACACTCAAAAAATTCGGCTCACCTGCCGTATTTCCGCTGTTGGAATTTTACAGTCCGCAGATGAGCTTCAGATTAACTTGCAGACCATATTTTTGAATTGATGGACCACAAATGATTTTCCCTCATCATCTCTTCAGTATGTCCCCTTTTACGGCATCCGTGAGAGCACCAGCGATACGGCCAGGCTCGCCAGGTAAGCCACAGCCGTCCCTGCAATAAAACCGATCACGGGAAAGACCAGCATCACCGTCAGCGCGTAGACAAGGATGGCCGCCGACCCCAGGGCAAAGCGCCGCACCGTGGGAAACAGGCTTTCCGGATCGTAATACCAGTGAAGGATCATCAACGAGGACACCAGCGCCGCCGGAAACATGGCAAACACCCCGCCCCAGAAAGGGCTGAGGGTTTTCCCCAGAAAAACCACCAGGGCGATGATGAACCCGGCAAAAGCGGCCCGGCCGATCTTCTGCCCGCGGGTGTAGGTGAGCGGGGCCGGTTTTTCATGATGCCGGCGCCGGAGCAGCGAATGGGTGACCAGGGCGAACAGAAAGTACCCGGCCAATCCGGCCGCCAGGCTGTTCAGTTCATAAAGAGCGATCGGGATGCTCAGCACGAACCAGGCGCTGATGCTGACAAGGAAACTGGCCGCAATCTGCAGGGCTTTGTTTTTAAGAACCCGCGACAGGCAGCCCGCCGCATACGTATACAGGGCCGGAAAAAGCACGGCCAGCCCCAGGGGAATCAGCGTGGCCGGTATAATACGGGCCACCGCCTCTGAAGAGAGCGCCCACCCCAGGAAAAAAAATCCCAGGCCCGCCGTCGACGGGACAGCCAGTACAATCCCGGCCGCCCGCGTCCCTGCCCGTTCCGCCGTAAAGGACAGCAGCGCGATGAACCCGCCGCCCACCACGAATGAGGTAACCAGCTGAATGTAGAAAAGCCGGTTAATCGTACCGCCTCTTGAGTTTCCGGCGCTTCCATACAACGGCCGTCGTGATCAGTGCGGCCGCTTTCCCCGCCAAGGCAACGATCAGAAGCGTTTTTGTTTTCATCTTCCCTCCGGAAGTCTACGGTTTGTCCGTAGTGTTTTGGTGTTGAGAAAAAGCCAGTGCTGTTATCAGTTTCTCAGTTGCGATTTTTCGTTTTTGGGGATCCATTCTGCGTATATTTTGCGCTTTCCAGCCGATCCCGGGTAAACGCTCTGCACCTGAAACTGAAAGCAAACTGAAATCAGGGGTACCGGTTTTGACTGACAACAAAAAATCTTTTTCACTGTCCGACATCTTTTCCACAATCAAGCCGGGCAAATATTTGCCAACCGTTTCGAGCTCCTTATAGCTCACATCTCTTGTCGTCATTCCTTTAAATTCATTTTCATAAGCCTGGCTGAAATCCTGGAAATTGGCACAAAGCAGTTCCGACATCGGCCGATTATGGCTGGCAAGATACACAGTGAATGCCTGGCAAACTTCTTTATTAAGTGCACCTGTCTCTGACAGAAGCATGATGTCAAACAGATCCCGCGGGTGCTGACGATCCAGTGCAGCGCATATTTTGCCCCCGTAAAGATCTGCAAATGGCAATACTGGCAGGTCCATTTCCATTTTGAATGACTCCCGTGCTTTTCTGCACAATGGTTTCTGAACGGGTGGATAACAGCTGCCCCTCAATATCAAATTCGGTTCGATTTTAACCGTGCCGGTTATGCTATTAATAATCAGCTTATAGATATATTGTGTGTTTTTTAATGTTACTTTCTGTATTTGGTATTGGGGAAATAACCTTTTTATGTTATCTGAAATTCTGCCCAGAGATTCAGTGATGTCTTTTAAAGTTTCATCCCGCGATTTGATTGCAAGAAATGTTAAATCAATATCTACTGATAGCCGGGGCATATCAAAATGGAAAAAATTTAAGGCGGTCCCGCCTTTCAGGGCAAAATTTTCTTCCTGACCCACAATTGGAAGAAGTGACAGCATTAACCGTGCTTGGTTAAAATATTTTTCCATGTTTACGGGATATCCTTTAATTCGATATGCTTTTTTTCAGAGGGAACTGTTATCTGGTATTTTTTGTTAAAAGTTCCGTTTTCTGCGATCACCCGTTTGCCGCTTCCCAAATTGACACTCCCAATATTTAATTTGTGAAACCATGGCATATTATTGACGTCTGCCAGGTAGAGGAAGAGTCGTTTTGCCTTTTTGGAATCACATATTTCAAGCAGATCCTGCACCCTATCACTCCGCAAGGACAGCAGGCTTTCCATGAAATGGCCGGTATCTTCAAAAGAGTGATAGTTGGGCACTAATGCGCACATTTCAATCATGGCGCGTTCCGGACTTGAGATGATGATATGGTAACTGCCCATACTAAACTTCATTAATTCTGTATTCGGAAATTTTTTGAAAATGTTCAAGCTTCGGATGTTTAATCTGTCTGCCCATGAGTGTTCCGTAAACCATGCAGGCAGTCGGGTTTTCCCCGATTTAAAAAGATCGACTGTGGATGATTTTCCCATTTGAATATTGTGACCAAATCCGGCTAATTCCAGAGCTGTCCTGCCGCCTGCATGGACGGGCAGGTTTAATTGAGTCTGAACAGCAAAGAGGCCGCCTTTCCAATCAACGGAATCTCCGTACTGGATATAGGCGCCGCTGCCGATTCGGGTAACCCAGGATGAATTCTGGTATGCATCGATTAACTGCTGGTACCCCCCGTGCATTCGAAACCACTTCAGGGTTGCCACTGTTCCTCTAGGCCAGTTCAGAAAGATTTTGTTTAATGTGTTTCTTTTTTCACCAGTCATATTTGTTATTATAGCGCATATCTAAACAAGAGGCAATGAAGATGTTTAACTTAATACCGATTTAACAAGTTGTGTTTGTGAAATTTGTATCAGGTGAAACAAAGATATGTGCCGTAAAGGACAGCAGCGCGATGAACCCGCCGCCCACCACGAACGAGGTAACCAGCTGAATGTAGAAAAGCCGGTTAATCGTACCGCCTCTTGAAGTGGACCCCAATGTCAAGACAGTTTTTCATTAAAATTAAGCGTCATTTTCTTATTTCCGCCAGTGCTGATAATGTAGCGGCACGGTTCAGCTTTCCGGGTTGCTTCAACGTCTAGCGGAAGTGGAAGCCAGGTCCCGAGAATGGGCACCTCAAATTTTGCCCGTCGGAGGGAATTGGCTTCCGCTGGAGCGGGTTTCTGGAACACTCTTTTGTTCATCCCACCAGCCTCATCTGATTTTTACCATAATATACTTCAGCAGGAGTTTGGCCGTCAAAACTTTGGTGTGGCCGTTCATGGTTGTAAAAATCAAAATATATTTTCAAAGCCTTGCGCAGCTGTTCAACTGACTTAAATTCTTTTATATAGATCTCTTCATACTTGACACTGCGCCAGAGGCGTTCGATGAAGATATTGTCCATGGCCCGCCCTTTTCCGTCCATGCTGATTTTGATCTCCTTATCTTTAAGAATGTTTGTAAACTCATGGCTTGTGTATTGGGCGCCCTGATCCGTATTGAATATCTGGGGGGTCCCATAACATCGCAGAGCTCTTTCAAGGGCGGATGCACAGAATTCACTGTCCATTGTGACTGAAAGCTCCCAGGAAAGGACATATCGGCTATGCCAGTCCATGACGGCCGTCAAATAGACAAAACCGCCGGCAAGCCGGATATAGGTCAGATCAGAACACCACGCCTGATCCGCACTGGTAACATTAAAATTCCTCAAAAGATACGGATAGATCTTGTTTTGAGGGTGAGCCTTGCTGGTATTCGGTTTTGGCGCAACGGACTGAATTCCCATTTTACGCATCAATCGTTGAACCCGCTTGCGGTTAATTTTATAGCCCCTGCGTCTCAAAACATTACGCATCTGGCGAGTGCCATAGAAAGGATGGTCAGTGTACTCAAGGTCAATACATCTCATTATTTCAAGATTTTCAGCTGTCTCTTGTCCTGCAGGGCTTTGACGGTAATAGCTGGAACGAGGAAGCCCGATCAGCTCACATTGCCGTTCAATACTCAAATCAGAGTGTTTCGGCTGAATACGCTGTTTTTTCTCTTTAATGGTCATCAAAGGTGTCCGGTGTTTTTTTTTAACCAGTCCAGTTCGACCTGAAGTTTGCCGACCTTCTGATAAAGGCGCTCCCGCTCAACCTCAATTTCTTTGCTCTGTTTTGCCTGGGTATCGCCGAATACCAGGGGGAGTGCTTCTATCGCTTCTTTTTTCCAACGGTTCACAAGGCTAGCATGAATGCCGAACTCAGATGCAATTTCATTGGCGGTCTGATTGCCTTTTATGGCTGATAGTGCTACCTTGGTTTTTAATTCTTTGGTGTA
>CAYZHB010000022.1:0-8912 GCA_964478245.1 uncultured Desulfobacterales bacterium
ACGGCTGGCTGGATCATTCCACCCTGATTTCTCCCGAGTACATGGTGCTGGTTAACGAGATCATCGCAAAGGTGAACCGCTACATGCACGGAATGCGGGTGGATGAAGACCGCCTGGCCCTGGACGTGATCGACAAGGTGGGTCCCGGCGGTCATTTTCTCATGGAAAAGCACACCATGGACCATTTCAGGGAGATATGGTACTCCAAGCTGTTCGACCGTTCCACCACGGCGGCGTGGCGGGCGGCCGGCAGCAAGCAGTTTCATGAACGGTTAAAGGAGTACACGCTGAAGGTGATGCAGCGGGAACCGGAGCCGCTTGCGCCGGCCGTGCTTTCCGAAATCGAAAAGATGGCGCAAAAATGGTATTGACAAGGCGGACAGGGATCATTTCCGGATGGCATGAGTTTTCAACCCGGCAGACGGCCGCAATGCACGGGCACCGGCATTTCTTGTCGGGGCCGGCTGTCGAAAATGGTTTATAAACAGGGCTCTTCAGACCCAATACAGGAACAGGAGTTTGGAAAATGACGGATTTTTCTGCAATAACAGATGCATTGACCGTGGGTGATACGGAAACGGTTGTCCGGCTTGTACAGGAGGAGCTGGACAGGGGCGCCGGCGCAAACGATATCCTCAACAACGGGCTGATTTACGGAATGGATATCGTGGGCGAGAAGATGCAGACAGGGGACATGTTTATCCCGGAGGTGCTGATGGCGGCCCGGGGGATGAGTGAAGCGGTGGCGGTTCTCAAGCCGCATCTGTCGGACGATGACATGAATTCGGCCGGCCACATGGTGATCGGCACGGTCAAGGGGGATCTCCACGATATCGGGAAAAATCTGGTGACCATGATGGTGGAGAGCGCCGGTTTCCAGGTGACGGATCTGGGGGTTGACGTGGCGCCGGAGACTTTCGTGGAAGCGGTCAGGGAAAAGAAACCCACCATTGTCGGGCTGTCCGCCCTTCTGACAACCACCATGCCCATGATGGAGCAGACCCTGCAGCTCCTTTCGGAAAGCGGCGACCGGGACGGGGTGAAAATTATCGTGGGCGGTGCGCCTGTGAACGAGGGATTCGCAGACCGTATAGGCGCCGACGGCTATGCGGCGGATGCCGGTTCCGCTGTTAAACTGGTCAAGTCGCTGTGCCGGAAGACCGCTGGATAAAATCTTCATTATCTGATACAGTCACAACAGTTGGGGCAGTATACCATTTTTTAACGGACAAAGTGAGCCCTTTCAGTCAACGACCACCCGCAAAGCGGGTGGCTTGGAATGTATGCGAACGCGTACAAAACAAAAACACGTCAGTGTTTCAATCGTTGACGGTTGTAACCGGGGGCATAGCCCCCGGTTTTGAAACAACCAATATGCGCAAGTGGGCGAAAGCGGTTGTTATTCAAAGGTCTCGAAGGGAAACGAGGAATACGTATGATTATTATCGGTGAATTGATAAATGCGAGCAGAAAAGCGATTGCTGCGGCAATAGAAGCTTCTGACAGTGACAGTATCAAACAGGTGGCCGCTGACCAGGCGGAAAACGGGGCGGATTATATTGATGTCAATGCCGGTGTCTTTGTGGACAGGGAAGACGCGTACCTGAGCTGGCTTGTTGAAACGGTACAGTCGGCGGTTGACCTGCCGTGCGCCATTGACAGCCCCAGTCCCAAGGCTGTTGAAACCGCGCTCAAGGTGCACCGGGGCGTGGCCATGATCAACTCCATATCCCTTGAAAAGGAGCGCTATGACAACCTGATGCCGGTGATTGCCGGAACCGATCTGAAAGTGGTGGCGCTGTGCATGAGCGACGAGGGCATGCCGGTGACGGTGGATGACCGGCTCAAAATCGCGGATGCCCTTGTAAACGATCTTTTGAAAAACGGGATCCCAGTAGAAAATATCTTTATCGATCCCCTGGTTCAGCCGGTGTCCGTGGACCAGACCTGCGGGGTGGGCTTTCTCGACGCGATTGAAGCGATCAGGGAGAGGTTCGAAGGCATTCATACGGCCTGCGGTCTTTCCAACATCTCGTACGGCCTTCCGGGTCGGAAACACCTGAACCGGGCGTTCATGATTCAGGCTGTCCTGAAGGGGCTTGACGGGGCGATTGTCAATCCCCTGGACAGAGGTATGCAGGCCGCCATCACCGTTGCCGAGGCCCTGGCCGGGAAAGACGAATATTGCATGAACTATCTCAAGGCGTTCCGGGCCGGGCTTTTTGAATAAGGTTTCGGGGACCCGCGAAATTTTCCCTTTGCCAGAGAACTAGAAAAGCCGGGATGCTATTTCTTTAAATATTTTTTTTATACGTCTTTCAGTCTCTTTTGTCTTTTCGGGATTGATACGGGTATCGCCGGGTGCCATCACAAGGTCCTGATTCAGTTCCACCTGCATGGCATACTTGTTCTGCCGGGCATATTTCATCCCGTAGTGCCAGGTAATATGGCCGCCCCTGTAGGGATCGTTAATACTGACTGAAAAGCCGGAGGCTTCGAATATTTCTTTGACGCCGGTTACAAGGTCGGCCGGGCAGGATATCCCGCCTTTTTCAGGATCGATGTGCCCGCTTTCGTCACCGCAGTTGCTCAAAGTGATCTCTTTGCGCCTTTTACCGGCATCCGGTGCATCTGGAGGCCCGGTGCCGCTGAGGGAATGGCAGTCGAAGAGACACCTGATGCCGCCGGCGGAAAACGCGGCGGCAATCTTTTCGTGAAACGGCATATAATAGGAGTTTATCAGGGTCAGGATACCGGCTTCGTCAGGATACCGGCCGGTTTTGTAGATCTGCCGGCCATGGTAATCGGTTTCGGCCACTACCCCTTTGGGGCCGGAGTTGACCGGTGCCCGGTTAAGGTCTACGACAAGGCGGCTGTACTCGGCTTTTACGGCCCGGGCCGGCAGTGAGCCGAATACTTCGAAGCTCCCGTGATCTTCCGACTGGTGAACCGCTTTTTCATTTAAGGCAAAATCGGCACGGATGTGCTCCGGTACGCGGGAAGAACAGTGCGGAAGCGTGATAAGAAACGGTAAATTCATGCTTTGTCGATAAGGCCTTTCACTTTTTCATTATTTTATCCCGCAGTATCATCGGATAGGGTGTAACAATTGCGTGTTATCGTCCTTCCGGCCGATGCGCCGACGGGCTCGCCAGAGATGCGAATGCATAAACTCCAAGCTACCCGCTTAGCGGGTGGTGGTTATTGATTTACCGATCTGTTCTTCAATGACATCGGCCAGGTCATGCCGCTCCTTTGCCTTGAGCAGCGGCAGCATGGCCCTGTAAAACGGGGGTCTGACCCGGATGGTGATGTCGTACCGGGAAATCTGTTCCGGGGCAACATCGTTTTCAACAAAGGCGCCTGTTTTGTCAAGGAGGCCCAGGGCCAGAAGTTCGGTCATGGTTCTGACACATTTTTCGCATTTGCCGCAGTTCAGGCGGTCAGGGACGTTTGCCAGACAGACCCGGAAATTTTGAAAGGCCGTATCCCACTTTGAGACAATGGCGATTTTTTCCAGCCGGGAAAGCGCGTAGTCCCTGTGGCGGATCCGCATGCTGTAACTCGAATATTCCGGGTCGAGAAGGGGGTGGGAGCCGCAGGGATGCAGGTGGGGGATGTCGTAGGAAGAGGCGATGAAAAGCAGGCTGAGCCGCTTGGAAAACGTGTGGGCCGCAGCGGCGAGCACCGCGCCGAAAAAGCTGTCAAGCCACAGTTCTCTTTCATCACACAGGTGCCTGATGTTCGTATACACCGGTATCAGGTTGGCATGGGTCTCTTGGGTGATTTTCAGAAGGGCGTTTTGGGCCCGTTCAAAAACGGGGTATTTCATGCCGCGACGCACCACGCCGCCGATGTCGAATCCGTGGAGAAAAAGACAGTCTTTTACGTAGGCCGGATGGGTGTCGGGATAGTGGAGGCGGTTCAGCCGCAGGGTGGCCAGAGAGTCCATTCCTCCCGACACCACCATGCCCGTCCGCGGCGGGGTGACCGGTTCGACTGATGCGGCGGCGGGCGCTTCAATCGCTATGGGGGCATATTTGCCCCCGGTCCATTCCTTTAAAATGTGCATGGCCGTATGCAACCCTTCCAGCAGAAACGGGCAGACCGGTTCCTCGATCCGGATCCGTCTTTCACCCAGGTGAATGGCGGGCACCAGGCATCCCACAAGAAAAGCGGCCGGATCGGCAGAAAAACCGGCTTCATAAACGCTTGCTGTCTCGATGAACACCTCTTTTTCCCCCAGGTCGCTCTCTTCGAACTGAACCGCGGCACTTGCCCGGATGTTTTCTCTATGCCGTTTCAGTGTAAACGTGTGTATCTTCATTGCCCCACCATGTCGTTTGTTGGTTGTTTCAAAACCGGGGCTATGCCCCCTAAAACCGTCAACGATTGAAATACTGACGTGTTTTGTCGTGTATGCAGTCGCATATTTTCGTGCCCGGCCTATGGCCGGTTTGCGGATGTCACATAATCGATGATCCGGTCGGCGATATTGATACCGGTCGCTGCTTCCAGACCTCTGAAACCGGGTGCGTAATTGACTTCGACAATCTTCGGGGAACCGTCTTTTTCCACGATAAGATCCACGCCGGCTATCTCGAGGCTACAGGCCGCCGCCGCTTCAATCGCCACTGACATCCAGGCTTCAGGCGGATCGGCTGCAGTTCCCTTGCCGCTCCTGTTAATGTTGGACCTGAATTCGCCTTTTGAAGGGGTGAGGGTCATACTGCCGGCCACTTTTCCGCCGATCACGAGAAGTCTTGCGTCCACCCGGCCTTCAGCCGGAAAAAAGTGTTGGACAACCGCGCCTTTCCGTTCGGCCAGGACCTTTTCTAAAAACCGGGTCCCGTCCGTAAGTCTGTCCGCCCGGATAATCCCGTCTCCGCCCATGCCGTCAACCGCTTTGACAACCACCGGATAACCGCCCAGGCTTTCGACGGCCGTTGAAAAATCTTTTGTGCTTGTGACAAAGACGGTGTCGGGTACCGGCAGGCCGGCTGAGGACAGTTTCTGCAGGGTGATATGCTGGTTTCTGGCGATCGTGACCCCTTCAAGCCCGTTCACAAGGGGAATGCCTGCTTTCATAAAATGGCGCAGCAGGACGAGACCATACTCTCCCATGGGGGATCCTTGTCTCGGCATCACCACATCCGGCCTTTCCTCAAGTTCTCTGAAGACAAAAGAAAAACGGTTATCTGCAATAATGGAGACGGTTTGGTACGGATTGATGAGAAGGACAACATGTCCGCTATTCTGCGCCGCTTCCATGAGGCGGCGATTGGGATGAAACGCCGGGTCCTTTACAGTGAGTATCCCGATTTTCACGGCCCTGTCTCCCATTGCGGTTCAATCATGTGTGCCGGCATCCACACCCCCATATCTTTTCCGGTTTTATGGCTGTAATACACGGCGATCTTCCGGGTGTTGTTGCGCAGGGCCATTTTCTGGGTGGCAAGGTTGTCCTCCCCGATAATTGAATAAATTTTATAATTTCCCGTTCTCTGAGTGAGCCCTTCCAGAAGCGTTGCCCCGACACCCATGGCCCTGTATTCCGGCCGGACAGAGGTGTACCCCCGCTCGACAAAACGATTGAAATCAAGCCCTGTAATGGCGTTCAGACGCTCGATGAATTTCGGCCGGGGATGTTTGAGGCTGGAATTCCCTACAACATGACCGTTTTCAACCGCATACCCGATCAGATAGGCCCTTTCGAGGTTGTACCGGACATAGCGGGTGTCGACAGACCCCCCGGCCGCCACCATTCGGCAGATGGTGTCCATAAGCCCGTCGTCAATATCGGCGGGGGGGGTGTAATAAAATGCCACAGTCTTTCCCAGTGTGAGCACCGATTGGCCTTGACTGTCGGTGCGCATGGAAAAAAGCGCCTTTTTCCCGACCCGGTTTACATACAGCAGAATGTAAACCGGGTCTTCCAGTATTTTCCAGAAGGGTTTGCCGGACAGGGGCCCGACAGCCGCATACGGGTTGTACCGGTCCGGTATCCGGTTCGTGTCGGGGTCTTCAAATTTATGCAGGGGATCGTTGAGGGACGGGAGAGGCGGCATTTCGAAGGAGTGGGCAATGTTCGGATTTAAAGCGATAAAGGAGAGAAGTTTGTCCATTACGGTGCTGTCCGTTAGATCCGACAGGCGGATATGGTTCCAGACGCCCTGTTTTGAAAGTTCAAAAAGGGCGGCGGCGGGCAGATCCGACTCCTTTTCCGGGCTTGTCCACTGCACCATTTGAAGCCCGTTATCATACCGGGTGTCCGGTGCGTCCATGGTGCCGGACCTGCTGAAAACGTTGTCGGGGGGATCTTCGATAAAAAGCGATTCCCCGGATGGCAGCACGGGCGCCGGCACAGCATAGGCGTCCGGCAACAGGACACTGAAATCGGGCCCGTCATCGGTTATGTCGATCTTGAGTGCGTACCGCTTTTCCATCCAGTGGAAAAGCCCTTTTATATCGGGAAAGGCCGGGACTTTTCCCGAAATGGGCGTATAACCCGTGTGTTTGTTTGCGACAACGGCCGCGGTAATGTCGGGAAACGTATCATGGATAAAGGCGGTCATGGTGTTGACAGCAGTTTCCTGGCGCCGGGATTCCAGGAAAAAGACAACTGTATCCGCATTGATGCTGTTGAGTTTTAAAGAGAGCCCGTCGGTGCAGAGGGGAATAAAAATACCGCTGTCTGACCGGCCGGGTTCACTGCAGGAAAAAGAGCGGAAGCGGATTCTGTCGGGATAGAACGCATAAGAAAAGAGCAGCAGCATGTCATCTGTCCGGTTTTTTGCCTCAAGAAAAGCGTCCGGGTCATAAAACGCCTCGTTCTGGAAGGTGTCCAAAGGGGAAGGGGTTTCAGACACCCGGTGATAGATTTTTTCAAGAGAGGCGAACGTTTTTTCCGGAATTTCACCTTTCCGGGCTTTTTCCGTAATGGTTTCAAAGCAGTCCGCCAGATGTTTTTTGGAGAAGACATACCGGTGGAAAAAATCGAGATTGGCATCGTAAAAAAACGCATCAACACCGCTGCCTGAAAGGCATTCCGCCGCGAATACACTCTCGGCGGAAGGGACGGCCGGACTGCTCAGCGGCGGATGGACCAGACAGGTTCGGTTTTTCGCATGTTGCCGTTTCATGTCCATAACCCACATTACCAGTAAACGGTCCGGATATCCAGCCGGAAGATAAAAAAAGCAGCGGTTTTGTCCTTATACCGGAATTCCGGCCGAAACGGGCTTTGAATTTTCCCCGGTGGTATGGTAAGAAAGATCTGTCCCCGTCCATAAGGCCGGATAAAGCTGTTCTGGCAAAGATGAACAGTTTTCAGGCCGCAGGGCTTTGCGGGTGGTAGCGCCACGGATCTGAACGCCCGGCGTTTCCCTTCAACAGAGTTTGATAAAAAAGGATGTCTGTTTGAATGCGATAAAAAAATGGATGAATCTCAACGAAAATGAAGCGGGCCTCTTTTTCTGGTCGTGCCTTTTAATTTTTATCATCCGCTGTTCCGGTCTGGTATTTAACAACTTTTCCGAAACCGCTTTTCTTAAACGGTTCGGGGTTGAGTATCTGCCGCTGCTCTACATCGTGAATCCGGTGATTACGCTTCTGGTGCTTGGAAAACTGTCGGGCATGATGGAACGGGTGTCGGGGTACCGGATTCTTGCCGGTTTTCTTCTTTTCTGCGGCATCACCACAGCGGCGTTCAGGGCCCTGATTCCGCTGGAGCTGGATATTATATACCCCATTCTGTTTGTGATGAAGGTGCAGTTTGAAACGCTTCTGGGGGTCCTGTTCTGGCATCTGGCCAACGATCTGTTCAACCTGCGCCAGTCAAAACGCCTGTTTCCCATTATTACGGCCGGCGGGGTGATCGGGGATATCTGCGGCAGCTTTTTTACGCCGGTACTTGCCGGTGCCGTCAGTATAAACAATCTTCCTGTTGTATACGGTCTGCTTGCCCTTTCGGGGGCGGTCCTTGTTCGGCAGATGGGGCGTTCCTTTCCGGCAGGTCTTGTTTCAAAAACAGAGAAAAAAGAGAAAAAAAGGGGGAACAGCTTTTTAGCGCAGTTACGTCAGGTCCGTCATCTGGCAAAGGATTCCACCCTTGTGACCGTCCTGGTCCTGTTGACATTCTTTGCCAATGTGGTCCTGCCGGTAATGAACTTTCAGTTTAATTTTGCCGTTGATGCCCACTTTGTAACAGAGTCCGATATGATTGGTTTCTTCGGATATTTCCGGGGCGTCATGAATATCGTGAGTCTGGGGCTGCTCTTTTTTTCCGGTCGGTTTTATGGAAAATTCGGCCTGGCGGCGGCCCTGATGTTTCATCCGGTGAACTATGTGGTGGTGTTTCTGGCCTTTCTTTTCCGGTTTGATATTTTTTCCGCCATGTATGCCCGATTTTCCACCAATGTGGTGAGGACGACTTTTAATAAACCGGTAAGCAATATCCTGATCGGGATATTTCCTGAATCCTACCGGGCGAAAATCAGGCCGTTTTTAAGAGGAACCGTTGCACGGGGAGGGCTTATTCTGGGCTCGGTCATCATTCTGGGGACCGAAGGGGTCATGCACCCGGCCTATCTCTCTCTGGCGGTGTTGCCTTTTGTGGCAGGGTGGATCATAACGGCGGGGTATCTGAAGCGGCGATATCCGGCCCTTCTTTCAAACCTGCTGTCAAAAAACATGATTGATTTCAGATCCATGGAAGATGATGCCATAGAAAAGCTGTTCAGGGATAAGACGCTTCAGCAGGAGCTTGTGGAAAGATTCCGTGAATCGGTGGGCGAAGACGCCCTTTTGTATGCACGGATACTGAAATTTCTATCCGTGGCGGACCTGGACGATCATATTCTCCATGTAATGGAAAAACAGGACAGGTCCGCGGCGAGGCGACTGATGCCCTA
>CAYZHB010000022.1:8922-32712 GCA_964478245.1 uncultured Desulfobacterales bacterium
GTCCGGATCAGCCGGTGATAAGACGTTCAGGGTTTTAAAGGGCATGATGGATATGGAAGATACCGACCTGATGATCACCATGATCAGCACGGTGAAAAGGCTTGAATCCGATGCCTGCCGGATTTTTTACAGGGAGCTGGTGAGCCGCTGCCGGGAAAACGAGACCGATGCATGCACATTCCCCGAAGTGAAAGCGTATTCCAACGCCTGCCTGTTTTCGGATGATCCTCAAAAATACGGAGAGGTGATAGCATCATGGCTGAATTCGGCTGACAAAGCCGATGTCAAATCAGGTGTCCTTGCAGTGGGGGAAATCGGAGACAAATCCTATATACCGAGGCTGAAATCCCTTCTGGCAGCCAATTCGGACAATTACCTGAGCGCCCATATTATCGACGCCCTTCGCAAACTGGAAGCCGGGGAAATAAACCATATCGCCCGGGACTTTCTTTCCCACGACCTGAAAGAGACACGGGCAGCCGCTTTAGAAGCGCTGACCATCGAAAACGACACCCTTCTTGAAAATGTGATCGGAATGCTCTCGGAGCGGGATCAGAACATCCGGCACCTTGCCGAAGACAAGATCAGGACGGCTTCGTACAGGAACAACCCCCTGCTGTTCGTTTTTTTGAACAAACCCTGCAGAATGACCCGGGAAAGCATTTTCCGGCTTATTGAAGAGATGGATATCAAGTATGTTGACCTGTTTTACTTTTTCAAAAATCAGATCGCCCTCTGCTACACATACCTCATGATAATAGAGCGGCTCAAAAAGCTTGAAGAAACGCCTGTTGTAGTACTCTTGACCCGGCACCTTGACGAGCGGAAGGAGGAATTTATCAAAACGGTGCTGCGGGTTTCCGCCATAAAAGATGAAACAGGCCAGATGCGGCCCATTTTCCGTGGATTCTATTCCAAGGACACCAGACACCGTGCCAACGCGGTTGAAGCCATCGAGAACACACTGGACCCGGCCGTGGTCAAGATACTGATGCCCCTTATAGAAGGATCTGCCGGGTTAAAAGCCGCGGACAGGTTCCGGCATCAGCTGAAGCTTCCGGATGTGGGTCAGGGCATCGATGCGATCTGTTCATTTCTCGTCGACCGCCGCAACCGCGTAACAGTGATGTTCGCTCTTTTGATTGCGGTTGAAAGGAAAATTGAATCCATAAACCCCGAGAAGCTGTCCCGACTGAGTAAATTCGCAGACCCCGTTATAAGCCGTCTGGCAGAGACAGCACTAAACCGTTCTTTTGAAAAAGCGGAGGAAACAATGGCAAAAGAGTTGACAATATATGAGAAGATCATGCACATTCAGAAAGTCGACATATTCAGGAATCTTTCCATTAACGAGCTCGCCGCCGTTGCATCGATCACTGAGGAGGTGTTCTATCCTGAAAACCATACGGTTTTCACAGAGGGGGATGTCTCGGAAACCATGTATGTCGCCGTGTCCGGCGGGGTGAAAGTTTCCAGAAACAACACCGAGGTGGGGAAATTCAGGGCCGGCGACAGCTTCGGGTTGAGTGCTTTTCTCGTGGATGACAGGCGGCTGGTGACCTGCACCACGGAAAAGGCCGCTCATCTGCTGGTGATCCATAAACGGGAGTTTGAAGAGATGCTGCTCGAGTATCCCCAGATATCCCTGGAACTTGCAAAGATGCATGCGCGAATGATACAGCGGCTTTTAAACAGGATCGGCAGCCAGGACAATACCTGTGAATATGCGTTATCGGATTTTTTCAACGAGCCGGGACGATGACACACAAAAATTGGATCCGGCTGAAAATCAGAATGTCTTTGACACGGTTGTGCGATTGTCATATGATCGGGACATTAGCGCCTTGCCCCGATTTCTGAGAAGTCATCTCTCAGAATACCGGAAAGCCTTAAATCATGAGGGAGTTTGCGCTATTAGCCTTTAGCTCTTAGCAGGCAGCGATTAAAATTTCACAGCCAGCAACTAATGACTGACAGGTTCGATGACAAAAAGTTCAAATATCTCTGGCATAATTCACTTTTTCTTACAACGTATAACCAGCAGGTGCCATGGAAATTGCATTCATAATGGATGATTTGAGGCTGATTGACCCCGCCTGGGAAACGACCAGCCACCTGATGTATGAATGCAATCAGAGAGGACATGCGGTTTTTTTTCTGGAGCCGCATGACATCTATATCCGTGATAACGAAGTCGTGGCCCGGATGCGCAATATCACAGTAGATACGGATCTGCCGCTGCAGACGTACTGGGAAAAGCTCATTGCGTGTCTGGACAAGGAAGAGCGGATATTCGAAACGGTGACCGATCTGGATGCGCTTTTTTTACGGAAAAATCCGCCCATCAATTACCAGGTGATGGAGTTTCTGGGGCCTGTAACAGAGAAGGTTTTCATGATCAACAACACCCTGGGACAGATTAACGGCAATTCCAAGGTGTATACATTGAACTTCCCCGATATTATCCCGGTCACCCACATATCCCGGGACCCGAAACGGCTGCGGAAAATAGTGGATGATTTCGGCGGGGACATGGTGATAAAGCCTCTGCAGAGCCACGGCGGTCATGGGGTTATCAAGGTGAGCAACCGCGACCGGGAGAACCTCAACTCACTGATCGACTATTATGTCATGGCGGGAAAACCGTATCCGGATCGAAATCCCATAATGGTACAGGAATACCTTGAGACCATTAAGACAGACGGTGATATAAGAATACTCCTGCTGAACGGGGAAATTCTCGGCGCCATGGGACGACGGTCGGTAACCGGTGATTTCAGGACCAATGTCCATGCCGGCGCCGACGCGTTCAAGCACGAGGTGACACCGGCGGAGAGACGGATCTGTGAGGAAATAAAGCCCAGACTGATAAAAGACGGCTTGTATTTTGTGGGTATCGATCTGATCGGTGAAAAACTGGTGGAGGTGAACTGTGTCAGTCCGGGCGGCATCCCCAGGATCAACATGTTTGACAACGGGAAACTGGAAGCACACGTGATTGATTTCATTGAAAATAAAGCGGCAGAATTCAAGGATAAATGAAGAGAAAAATCCGGTCTGGTAAATATAACGCTTTCGGCGGTGTGTGTCTGTTGCTCGTTGCAGTGATGCTTTTGTCATCAGGGCCCCTGTCCTGCAGCCGTGAGGAGAGCGGGAAGTGCCTCAAGATCGGGTTGCCTGAAGAGCCCAAAACACTTAATGTCTGGCTGGCCAGCGATGCCAATTCGAAAAAAATCATTTCATTGATATACCAGCCGCTGTACCGGCGCAATCCCGAAACCATGGAAATGATGCCCTGGCTTGCGGCAGACGCGCCGGTTTTCGATAAAGAAACACGCTCTTATACGGTCCGGCTGAAACATGCCAGGTGGTCGGACGGGACTCTTTTTACTGCCCGGGATGTGGTTTTTACAAGAAACCTTTTTATGCAGTTCAAAGTACCCCGGTATTACAGCCGGTGGAAAACCGTTAAGGATATAACGGTAAAAGACAGGCATACGGTTGTTTTTTATCTTAAAAAACCGTCGGCCATTTTTCTCTCCAGAATCCTCACCGCCCCCATGGTGTCTGAAAAAGAGTGGGGGGACGTTGCAGAAAGGGCCTTGAAAACCGAAAAGCCCCTTGGCACACTGCGGAACCATAAAGTTGATAACCCTCTGGGGACGGGCCCTTTTGTGCTGGATACGTATAAAAAAGGCGCCTTCGTGTACATGAAGCAGAATCCCTACTTTTTCGGCAGGGGTCGGCAGGTAGCCGGAAAGACCCTCGGGCCCCATGTGGACAGCCTGCTGTTCAAGATTTACAACACCAGCGACGTGGCTGTTCTGGCGCTGAAAAAGGGTGATATCGACATGTTCTGGTGGGAAGTCCAGCCCGGGTATGTGGCCGATTTGAAGAAACAGGACAATGTAGCGGTCTTCCGTAACAAGAAGAGCGCCATGTACTTTATGGGGTTTAACGTCAGAAAGTCCCCCTTTGACGACAGGATTTTGCGGCAGGCGACAGCCACCCTTATCGATAAAGAGTTCATCCTGTCACGGATCCTCCAGAAATACGGGACCCCGATGCACGCGCATATCCCGTCCGGCAACCGTTTCTGGTACAACCCGGATGTAAAGCGATACGGTGCCGGCATGACCGAAGAAGAGCGCATAAAAGCCGCCCGGCAGATGCTCAGGAAAGCCGGCTATTCATGGGAAACCGACCCGGTGCGTCCCGACGGAACCGTGGTCAGGGGGGAGGGTATCCGGTTGCCCGACGGCACCCCAATGGAAAAGTTTGTTATTCTGACCCCGCCCGCGGACTATGATCCCAAAAGGGCGTTTGCCGGCATGATGATCCAGGAATGGCTAAGAGACATCGGCATGCCGGTATTTTCCCGCCCCATGTCATTCAATTCCCTTATTGACACGGTAAAGGGGAAACGGGACTTTGATGCATTTGTCCTGGGATACGGCCGGCTCAATCTGGATCCGGACTATCTGAGAGCGTTTTATCATTCTGAAAATGACAAGCCGTGGGGCTGGAACATGAGCGGATATGAAAATACCCGGTTTGACAAACTGGCCGAAAAACAGATCAGTGTAGTGGATGTTGAAAAACGGAAAAAGATGATATTTGAAATGCAGGAAATACTGAAGGAAGATATCCCTTACCTGCCGCTGTATACACCGGATATTCTGGAGGCGGTTTACACGGAAAGATACACGGGCTGGATCGAATCGGTGAACGGGATCGGCAGCATCTGGTCTTTGTGCATGGTAAGGGAACGGTCGTAGCATATGGGAAAAAGGCGGTTCATCGTTAACAAGTGCATGGAGATGGGCATCATTTTTTTTGTGATTCTCACGGTGCTCTTCTTTTTGTTCCGGCTGGCGCCCGGCGATCCGTTCACCCGGATGATAGATCCCACGATGACACCGGAGGATGCCCGCCACCTGGTCGAGCAGCTGGGACTTGACGAGCCCTTTTTCAAACAGTACTTTGTTTACCTGAAGAACTTTTTTACGGGCAATTTCGGGGTCTCCTTTCACTACGGCGAACCGGTCAAAAATATTATCGCCGACAAACTGCCGTGGACCCTCCTGCTTTTTACGAGCTCCACCCTGCTGGCCGCTTTTGCAGGGGTTCTGCTGGGAAAACTGTCGGCGTGGAAAAAGGGAACCGCGTTTGACAATGTGCTTTCCATTTCCGCCCTGATCGGCCATACGCTCTTTATTCCGTGGATTGCCCTTCTTGTCCTGTGGGGGCTGGGATACAAATTGGGCTGGTTTCCTCTGGGCGGGGTGATCTCCCCCGAGCTCTGGGTCCATGAGACGCCCGTTGTTGTCCGGCTGCTGGATGTGCTGCATCACATGCTCCTGCCGCTGTTCACCCTTTTTTTTATTCATATCGGCAGCTACCTTTTACTGATGCGTTCCAGCATGCTCGGCGTTTTAAAGGAGGACTACATCATTACCGCAAGGGCGAAAGGACTGAAAGAAAAAACGATACGCAACAGACATGCCGCTAAGAATGCCATGCTGCCGGTGATCACCAGCGTGGGGCTGAGCCTTGCATTTTCCATTAATGGCGGCGCCCTGACCGAACAGATATTTACATGGCCGGGCATCGGAAGGGAGCTGATCTCGGCTGTCAGCAACAATGATTACCCATTGGCCCAGGCCTGTTTTTTACTGATCGCGGCAGTGGTGCTGGCTGCGAATCTGGTGGTGGATCTGCTGTACGCGTATCTCGATCCCCGTATACGGTATTGACGGAAAGGAATCAGAATTGTTCAGGGCACATACCATAGAAAGACTGCGGGCCGGGTGGGCGCTTTTTGCCGGCAATCCCATGGGAAAGGCGGGTCTTTTGATTCTTTCCGTTTTTATGCTTATGGCGCTTGCCAGTTTTCTGGTGCCCCTGCTGGGCCCGTCCTACGATCCCATGTCCGGGACGGATCCCCAGATAAAAATTTCCACGGGCCCGAGCCTCGCCCACTGGCTCGGCACCGATTTTATCGGCAGGGACATTTTCTGTCAGTTGCTTGAAGGGGCCAAGGTGGCCTTTATCGTCGGACTTTCCTGTGCATTTATCAGCATCGTGCTGGGGACCGTTATCGGCATGGTGTCCGGGTATGCCGGCGGTATAACGGATGCATTCCTCATGCGGACGGCGGACATGTTTATGGTTCTGCCCTCCCTGGTGATTCTGCTGATACTTGCCTCCCTGTGGGAACTCTCCATATGGGTGATTGTTTTTATCATTGCCGTGATGCGGTGGCCGGCGGTTTCCCGCGTTATCCGCTCCCAGACCCTGTCATTGAAACACCGCCCCTTTATTGAAGCGTCGAAGGTGGCCGGGGCGTCCCACCTGCGGATTATTTTCCGGCATATCATGCCCAATGTGCTCCCGATCGCCTTCCTTTACATGACTTTCAGAGTTACTGCGGCGATTCTGGTGGAAGCGGCCCTCTCGTTTCTCGGGTTCGGGGATCCCGGACAGGTGTCCTGGGGGATGATGCTCCAGTGGGTGTGGAGCTCCGGACATATGTTCCAGGCACCTTACTGGCTGCTGCCGCCGGGTATATGCATCTCGCTTCTGACCCTTTCATTTTATCTCATCGGCCGGGCAATGGAGGAGATTCTCGATCCCCGGCTCAGGAGAGAGGAGGATATCGGGTAGACATGGCACTCATCGCTGTCACCAATCTGAGTATCGCCTACAGGACCGGGCGGGGACTGTTGCGGGCCGTGGACGATATCTCATTCAGCATTGCACAGGGCGGTTCCGTGGGATTTGTGGGGGAGTCCGGGTGCGGTAAGACCACACTGGGCATGGCCCTGATGGGATTGCTGCCGGGTAACGCTTCCGTGCTTCAGGGTGAGATCCTGTTTAACGGCCGGGATCTCGCCCGGTTCAACGAGGAGCAGTGGCGTGAAGTGCGGGGCAGTGAAATCGCCATGATCTTCCAGGCGGCCATGAATGCCCTGAATCCGGTGATCAGGGTGGGGGAACAGATTATTGAAGCGATCGAGACGCATAGCCCGGGTATTTCACGAAAGGAGGCCGAGCAAAAAGCACAAACACTGTTCGACCTTGTGGAGCTGCCCAGAGACCGGCTAAAGGATTTTCCACACCATTACAGCGGGGGTATGAAGCAGCGCGCCGTTATCGCCATGGCCCTGGCATGCGATCCCGCTCTGATTGTGGCGGATGAACCCACCACCGCCCTGGATGTGGTGGTGCAGGATCAGATTCTGCGGGAAATAAAAGCGATACAAAAGCGGACGGGAACAAGCCTTGTCTTTATCTCCCATGATATTGCCGTGGTGGCGCAGGTGTGCGAGGATATCTGTGTGATGTACGGCGGACAGATCGTTGAGAAGGGCAAAAGGCAAGAAGTGTTCAAATCACCGGCACATCCGTATACAAAGATCCTGCTTTCCTCATATCTCACCCTGGATGCGGACAAGGGGATCACGATGCCCGATATTCAAAATGCACCGGATATGATGGACAATACCCGGGGATGCCGCTTTGCTGAAAACTGTCCGTTGCAGTCACATGCCTGCACAAGCCGGTCTCTGCCCTGGGTGGATCTTTCCGAGACTCATAAAGTGCGCTGTCTCAAGGACGCCGTAAAAGGGGAGACAGATGACGGAAACCAGTGAAAAACAAGTTCCCGTTTTTGAACTTGACGGGGTGACAAAGACTTACACAAGCCGGCCGCGGTTTTCCTCGAGAAAGCGGGAAGATGTGACGGCTGTGGATAATATCAGCCTGAGGATCGGCAGGGGCGAGATTTTCGGGCTTGTGGGCGAGAGCGGCAGCGGCAAGACAACTACCGGCCGGCTGCTGGTGAAACTTGAAGAGCCCTCGGCGGGGGTTATCCGATTTAACGGGGAGCCGGTGACAGACCTGCGCGGTAAAAGACTCAAAGCATACCGGGCAAGGGTACAGATGATTTTTCAGGACCCGTACCAGTCGCTGAATTCCCATCTGTCCATACTGGAAACGGTTGAAGAGCCGCTTATAGTAAATAAAATCGGGGATAATAATACCAGGCGGGCCAGAGTGATTGAAACGCTTGAAACAGTAGGGCTGTATCCCGGCAAAGATTTCTGCAGCCGGTATCCCCATCAGCTGAGCGGCGGTCAGCGACAGCGGGTCGCAGTGGCGAGGGCCGTTATCCTGGATCCTGCATTTGTGGTAGCGGATGAACCCACGTCGATGCTGGATGCCACAATTGGTATCCAGCTGTTCCAGCTTCTCCTGGATATCCGTGAGCGGTACAACATGACGTTTCTGTTTATCACCCATAATCTGGCTGCAGCAGGGTATCTGTGCGACCGGCTGGCGGTCATACACAAGGGGGCGGTTGTGGAAACGGGATCGGCACAAGAGATTATACGGAATCCCGGCCACGCCTATACGCAAAAACTTATCCGGGCACAGCCGGCCCTGGACCTATCCGGATGAATTGCTGATGATCCGCAGTCCCTCCAGTGTCAGGGTCTCTTCAACGGCGTCAATGGTCCGGGAGACCGCCGCGATCAGCGGGGAAAGGCCGCCTGTGGCAACGATTTTCGGGGTCGCCGCCATCTCCTGTTGAATTCTGGCCACCATACCGTCCACCAGCGCGGCATACCCGTGGATGATGCCCGACTTGATGCTCTCGGATGTATCCTTTCCGATCACCCTGTCGGGCGGGGTGAAAATTTCAACGCGGGGCAGTTTTGACGCATGCTGGAAAAGCGCTTCCGAAGAGATGTGGATGCCCGGGGTTATGGCCCCGCCAAGGTACTCCCCCTTTCCGGATATGACATCAAATGTGGTGGCCGTGCCGAAATCCACTATGATAAGGGCGGTTTTAAATTTTTCCCAGGCGGCGATCCCGTTGACAATTCTGTCCGCCCCCACTTCATCCGGATTTTTGTAGCGAATGGGCATCAGCCCCCTCACCGACGCGGGCGTTATCCATAAAGGGGACATATGAAGATACCGGTCGCAGAATGCATTTAAAATGCCCGCTGCAGGGGGCACCACCGAGGATATCACCGTCCGGGTTATTTCGGCGGGATCGATGCACCCGTCCTGGAAAAGGGCTTTGACAAGGATATTGAATTCATCCGCCGTAATGTCTCTGACGGTCTTTATCCGCCATGAGACGATCAGTGCCGCCCTTCTGAAAATACCGATAATGGTGTTGGTGTTGCCGACATCGATGACCAGAAGCATTTGAATTCCCTTTCCTTACTTGATTTTCACGGTAAAAATTTCAGGCTCCGCCTTTGTCATAATAAGGCCCACCGGCAGCTCGATGACCGCTTTTCTGACATACACACCGGGCTTTACGCCATCGAGATCGATATAGGCCGTGATTTTTTGTTTGATATCCTTTTTGTGCACCGCATCGTAAGGCCCTTTGACGCCTATTGTGATGGCGGCGGGCGACAGGCTGCATTTGAAGGGGGTATTGACAAGCGCCACCGGTATGTTTTTAAAGGTCCTGACAACCCGTTTCTTCTTCACGTCAACAGATACGGTGATGATCTGGGGCGTCGCGGAGACAGAGGTGTCATCCATGTTGACCGGTACTTTTTTCCGGAAGCTCTCTGCTGCCCCGTTCAACGCTATGGCTTCGGTTTCAAGCCCGGTAATGTCCTCGATGGCGGATTTGGCTCCTGTAATGGTAATTTCGGCCGGATCCGGTTTTGCAGGGAGAACCGTGTAGCCCGAAGCGGGTTTTCCCTCTATCGGGACTTTTACGTCAACTGTTTTACGGATTTTCGCTTCAAGGCATACCACGATATGGGAAGGGGTTGTTTTTACTACCTCTATGCCCCGCGGCATAGGGATCCGCTTTTCTATTACCGGGATAAGGTAGGTCTCCGGCTCGATGAGAACCCGTCCCCCGGCCGGATCATAGGCAAGGTCGGTATACAGATCGACCGGGTATCCCGGGTTTTCCTGTTTGATGCGTTCAATCTGGCCGGCACTGCCCCGTATACGAACCGTCACCTGTTTGGTAAAAGGGGGACTCAGCGCCAGGTGGGACGGCAATGACGAGAACCGGACGGGCAAAAGCAGGTCCGTTTCCACCGGCTCTGAAGAACAGCCGCTGAGCAGGAACAGGCATAAGAGAAAAAATGAAGCATAAAGCGTGTTTTTAATCCGCATACATTCAAGCGTTTAGTATGGCATCGAAAGTTCTGATAAACGCTGTTGCCTTTGCCACATCGTGAACCCTCACGATGTGTGCGCCTTTTAAAAGAGCGCAGGCCAGGGCTGCCAGTGTGCCGTTTTCAACTTCCTCGGCGGCGGCTTTAAGCGGGTTGTCCCCTTTCGGGCTTAACAGTTTCTGAATGAACGATTTCCTGGAAGGACCGACAAGCAGGGGAAATCCAAGGGAAACAAACCGGTCGAGCCGGTTGAGGATGGCCAGGTTGTCTGCCACACTCTTGCCGAAACCGATGCCGGGATCTATGATAATACGGTCTTTCCGAATCCCCTTTTTCACCGCGAAATCAGCGCGTTCCGAGAGATAATCACTGATTTCACCTATCAAATCATCATACCGGGGATCGATCTGCATGGTTTCAGGGGTGCCTTTCATGTGCATCAGAATCACCGGCACCTGTTTTTCAGACGCCAGATCCGCCATGGCAGGGTCTCTTTCAAGTGCACTGATATCGTTTATCACGGCAGCCCCCGCCTGGAGCGCTTCCGCAGCCACACCGGATTTCATGGTATCAATGGAGATGGGAATGTCGATTTTTCCGGCCAGTTTTTCAATTACCGGGAGGACCCGCTTTTTTTCCTCCTCTTCAGAGACCGGTTCCGCAAAAGGACGGGAAGACTCGCCCCCGATATCCAGGATATCGGCACCTTCGGCAGCAAGCTTCTGGCCTTGGGCAACGGCTCTCTCAAAATCAAAGAATCTGCCGCCGTCAGAGAAGGAATCAGGGGTGATATTCAAAACCCCCATTACAGCGGGTTTGTTCCCCAGGTTCAGGGCAAACCGGTCCCACTCAAGTGTCTGTTGTATCATGATTCAAAGGTCTCATTTTCCGGCTCGTCCTGCTGCTGACCGCCTTCGGTCTTCTCTTCCTCATGCGTTTCGCCATCTGCATCCGTATCCGGCTCACTGCGGCCGCTGTCCGTATGGGCTTTCTGTCCCTCATTTTTTCCGGTGCTGCCCGGTGTGTCCTGTTCCCCCCTTGGCGGCAGTTCAATATCCGGTTTGATGGATTTGATCAGCTTATCCAGTTCCGCGCCCATCACCGTCTCCTTTTCCAGGAGCAGGTCCGCCAGTCTGTGAAGGATGTCCAGGTGCTCTTCCAGAATAGATTTGGCAGTGGCGTAGGCATTTTTAATAAAAGCGGCCACCTCGTCGTCAATCTTCTGGGCCGTTTTTTCAGAAAATTTTCTTGCCTGGTTCATCTCCCGGCCGATAAAGATGTTTTCTTCTGTCTGCTCGTATGAGAGGGGCTCGAGCTCTTCACTCATGCCGAAGGTTCTGACCATGCGGTTGGCCAGATCGGTTGCCCTTTTAATATCGTTGGACGCACCGGTGCTGATCCGGTTGAAGATAAGTTCCTCCGCCACCCGGCCGCCAAAGGCAACCGCCAGTTCATTTTCAAGCTGGTCCTTGTACTTGAAATCGGACTCATCCGGCAGGAACCAGGTAACACCGGCCGCTCTTCCCCTCGGCACAATAGTGATCTTGTTGATATCGTCGGCATAGGGAAGAAGTCTGGCCACGAGGGCGTGTCCCCCCTCGTGATAGGCGGTTGTTTTCTTCTCCTCCTCCCTGATTACCTTGGATTTCCTTTCAAGTCCCATAAAGACCTTGTCCTTGGCATCCTCGAAATCCATCATGGTGAGTTTTTCATGGTCCCGCTTAGCGGCGAGAAGCGCCGCTTCATTGACAAGGTTTTCCAGATCCGCACCGGAGAACCCCGGCGTTCCCTTGGCAATTGTCACCACGTTGACGTCATCATCGAGCGGGGTTTTTTTCATGTGCACTTTGAGGATCCCTTCCCTCCCTCTGAGGTCGGGCATGTCCACGAAAACCTGGCGGTCGAATCTGCCTGGCCGCAACAGGGCAGGATCCAGTACATCCACCCGGTTGGTGGCGGCCATCAGGATGACGCCTTCGTTGGATTCGAATCCGTCCATCTCCACGAGAAGCTGGTTGAGTGTCTGTTCGCGTTCATCGTGGCCGCCGCCCATACCGGCGCCGCGCTGTCTGCCGACCGCGTCGAGCTCGTCTATGAAAATAATGCACGGGGCATTCTTTTTCCCCTGGGCGAACAGGTCCCGGACCCTCGAAGCGCCGACCCCGACAAACATTTCAACAAAATCCGAGCCGCTGATGGTAAAGAACGGCACACCGGCTTCGCCTGCAACGGCCCTGGAAAGAAGGGTCTTGCCCGTACCGGGGCCGCCCACAAGCAAAACGCCTTTCGGAATACGGCCGCCCAGCCTGGTGTACCGCTGCGGGTCCTTGAGAAAGTCCACAATCTCCGTCAGCTCCTCTTTTGCCTCATCAATGCCGGCCACATTGTCAAATGTGACCTTTTCACTCTGATCGTCCATCAGTCTGGCACGGCTTTTACCGAAAGAGAGGGCTTTTCCGCCGCCGCCGCCGCCCTGCATCTGGCGCATGAAAAAGATCCAGACACCAATGAGTATCAGCATGGGGAGCCATGATATGAGAACCGACATGAACCACGAGGATTCCGCGGGCGGTTTGGCCTTTATGGCCACCCCGTTCTCCCTGAGGGTTTTAATGAGCTCTCCGTCCTCCGGGGCGAAGCTTTTATGTTTTCCACCGCTGCTATCGGTTATCAGAAGTTCCTGTCCCTGAACCACAACACTGTTTATCCGGCCGTCTTCAACCATTGCGAGAAATTCTGAATAGCCGACTTCTCTCTGCGGGGTGTTCTGCTGGTTGAAAATATTATACAGCATGACCATCATCAGGATGATGACCAGCCAGAGTGAGATGTTCTTGTAAAATTGATTCAAAGCCTTTTTTATTCCTTTTCTTTGGGTTAAATTACAGGTAATCCCTTTAAACTGTAAGAATAATTCAAATGTGATATTTATTCAACAATAAACATCATTAATTCATATACAAGAGGCGACGGGAAACTTTCACAGCTAATTTGTTCTATGCCATGGGCAGGTGGCGGGGAACTTCCTCTGCCTCAGTCTCGCACCTCGCCACCTGCCTGTCCAAAGGTGACCCGTAGAACAAATTAGCCGTGGGGAAACTTTTCACCGCCGCCGCTTCCGCCCGCCGCCTCTGTCCAGCTGCCGCAGCGGTACGGATTCCTTTTTCACGCATATTTTCCCGTTTTCCGTATACACCCTGATCTGATCGGGGAGATCCAGACTCTTTCCCGGAACAGCGGACAGGACAAGGGCGTCTATGTCCTCGATATGTTTAAGGGAAATCCTTTTCAGGTCGCCCTTTACCGTTTTCAAAGCGCTCCTTTCAACCCGCCGTCGGAGGGCGGCATGGCATGTTTTGAGTTTTTCCGTCGCAAGTGTGACCAGGAAAGGTTCTTTTGAAAGTAATGCCGCATCCAAGACAGTCAGCGCTTCTCTTTCCATCCATTGATCTTCGTCCCGTGTGATACGGCTCAACCGGTTCAGCGTTTGTGTGATAGCGGGATTGTAATTTTCCGCTAAAAAGGGAATCAACCGGTTCCTGACCGAATTTCTTAAAAAGGAATTGTCCGCGTTCGAGGCGTCGGTGACCCAGTCACGTCCTGCCGATTGTAAAAATGCTTCAATGTCGTTCTTGGCGATTTCAATCAGCGGCCGGACAACCAGGTTGTCCCTGACGGGCGGGATGCCGGAAAGACCCCGGGCGCCGGCGCCTCTGATAATGTTCATCAGGACCAGTTCCGCATCATCGTCCCGCTGATGCCCCAGTGCAATTTTCGAATAACCGTGACGCGCCGCCAGATCTCTTAAAAACGCGTAGCGAATTTTTCTTGCCGCATCTTCAACAGAGAGCCGGTTCTCCTCTGCAAAGGCGGCCACATCTCGTTTTTCCGAAAAAAACGGCAGGCGGAACTCCGCTGACAACTGCCGGACAAACAGCTCGTCCCGGTCGGCCGCCCCGGCCCGCAGCATATGGTTCAGGTGGGCGACGGCAATGTCTATGGAAAACGCTTCCCGGATTTCCATAAGAAACACCAGCAGTGCGGTTGAATCGGGACCGCCTGAAATGCCGGCAATTACCCGGTCCCCGTGTGCGAGCATATGGCATTTTTCCACGGTAGCCCGCGCCTTTTTTACAAATAGCCTGTATGTCGCGGCATCCGTATTCATGGTGCGGGTGCGGCAAAAAGGGGCGCACTGCTTTCCGGGGCGAGACCGGCCTTTTGGGTTTCGGAAAGCAGTTTTCTCACCGCCTTTTCCCCTTCACCGCCCAGGTTTTCGGTAAAGGCGTTTACATAGAGATCGATATGGGATTTGATCACGGTGTCGTCCAGTTCCTGGGCGTGTGCTTTTATATACGGGAACCCGGCATCGGGATTGGCCCGGGCGTACGAGAGGCTTTGGGCCAATATTTTTTCAATTCTGGCGGCGTGTTCTGTTGCAAGACGTCGTTTAACGGCAATGCAGCCAAGGGGAATCGGCAGCGAAGTGTAATCCTCCCACCACCGGCCCAGGTCGGCCACGGGATCGAGACCGAAATCCGGGTAAACAAACCGGCCCTCGTGGATAATAACCCCGAAATCAGAACGGCCTTCAGTTACATGGGGCATGATTTTTTCAAAAGGCATCGGTATAATGTCCGGTTCAACAGACGTTTCCAGGTTGTTCAGAAAGAGCCGGAACAAAAAGTGGGCCGTGGTCTTTAAACCGGGGACAGCGACTTTGGGACGGCGGGAATCCGACAGGCGCCTGTTGGGCAGGCTCACCAGAAGCGGTCCGCAGCCCCTGCCTAGAGCCGCTCCTGTTCTGAGCAGGCAGTAGGTTTCCTGAAGCTCACTGAAAGCGGCAAAGGAGAGTTTGGTGATATCAAAAGCGCCTTCAGCCGCTTTTTTGTTCAGTGTCTCCACATCCGCATGGGTGATGTTGAAACGCAGATCACCCGTATCGATCAGGGAGAGCGCCAGGGGGAAAAAAATAAAGGTATCATTGGGGCAGCTCGAGTATGCCAGGCTGAATTGATTTCGGTTTGTCATGACAGTCGGACCGGAAATTACAAGTTTTTCACCACATGAGCGACAAGGGCGTCGATCTTTCCCGACGTTTGTCGGGCCACCGCGATTATATCGTCCACAAAGGCTTTTTCAGGGTCATCCGGATTGTTGATGTTGGTAATGGCGGAAAGCCCCAGAATTTTCATCCCGGCATGGACACCGGCAATGGCTTCCAGAACGGTTGAGAAACCGACCGCATCCCCGCCGATGGTTTTCAGAAACCGTGTTTCGGCCGGGGTTTCCAGGGAGGGGCCGGGCAGTCCGGTGTACACGCCCTTCCGGACACGGATG
This sequence comes from uncultured Desulfobacterales bacterium, assembly GCA_964478245.1. GTDB lineage: Bacteria > Desulfobacterota > Desulfobacteria > Desulfobacterales > Desulfobacteraceae > CAYZHB01. The sequence continues at coordinate 24,429 of CAYZHB010000022.1, forward strand.
TTCAATTTTTCAGCGCCCTGTCGGGCAGAGCCGGCAAGTGCTTTGTCGTATACTGCCGTCATGTCGGGGAACCGGATGCCCCAGCTCTCTTCGTTCGGACCTGTCAGCGGATTCTGACCGGTCAGATTGATATGGTCTTTTATAATCATAATATCGCCAGGGGCAAAGTTTAAATTGATACCCCCGGATGCGTTGCTGAGTATCAGATATTTGACACCGAGCGCCTGCATCACCCGGACCGGAAAGGTGACGTCAAACGGAGCGTACCCTTCGTAAAGATGAAACCGCCCCTGCATGGCGATGATGACCCGGCCCCCGAGTTTTCCTGAAACAAGTCTGCCGGTGTGGCTTTCAACGGTGGAAACCGGAAAATTCAGAATGTCGGCATAGTCAATCTCGGCGGTGATATCGATGGAGCGGGTGGATTCGGAAAGACCGGTACCTGTCAGAAATCCCACTTCACAAGGCGTGGTTATCCGTTCTTTCAGAAAATCCCTGGTTTGATCAACCCGCTTTTTTCGGCTCGCTTGCATATACTTCACTTTTACCCTACAAAGGGGCTTTACGTCAACTTTTAACATGAAATTAATTGCAATCTGCTGTTGACAATTTCGTTTCACTCTATATTCTCTTTATAGTTATATTGTATCTGAACAGGCGGTTTGCAATTTAAAAGTTTTGTCGGATCTTTCAAATTGGTCATGGTCGCTAGAAAATTAAAAATTTTTAAACAGTGAACGTTTGAAATGAGCAATAAAACAAATGTGCTCGGGTTGTGCCTGGGTGCGTCCACACTCTCCATGGTCCACCTGGAAAAGGAAGAAAAGCCGGATGCGAAAGAGGCGGAGGCGCAACCGCATATCCGGGTGGTGAATTCCACCCTTTACCCCCATGAAGGCAATCCCCGGAAAGCACTGCTGTCCGCTCTTGAACAGCAGCGCCTGGCAGATTTCGATAAAATTGTGGCCACCGGCCGCAAGTTCTGTCGGTTCCTCAATCTGACATCCATATCCGAACCGCTGGCAGTGGAATGCGCGTACTGGTTTGTCAAACCCGAAAGCACTGCGTGCCCCGCCGTGGTTACCGCCGGCGGGGAGACTTTCATGGTCTATGTGCTGGACAAAGCCGGTCAGATTGCCGATGTGATCACGGGCAACAAGTGCGCCTCGGGAACCGGGGAATTTTTTATGCAGCAGCTTGGCCGGATGGACGTCACCCTGGAGGAAGCCGCCGATTGGGCCGCGGTCGAGGATGTGTACCATGTGTCCGGCCGCTGTTCGGTTTTCTGTAAATCCGACTGCACCCATGCCACCAACAAGGGCGTACCGAAACCCAATGTGGTGGCGGGCCTTTGCAAGATGATGGCAGACAAGATTCTGGAGCTTCTCAAAAAGATCGAGCGCCGGAATATCATGGTCGTGGGCGGTACGACCCGGAATGACATGATGATGAGCTACCTCGAAAGAGAGATCGACAATCTGATCGTACCACCCCAGGCCCCCTGTTTTGAAGCGCTGGGCGCGGCGCTGTGGGCGTTTGATAACGACACCCGGCCGTTCCCCGGCCTGTCAGATCTTTTTTTGAGCGAAAAGGCCTCCTTCGAAAGCCTGCCGCCTCTTGACCAATTTCACGACAAGGTCGAATTCAAGACCCAGGACAGGGGGAAGCCGGTTCCCGGTGACAAGTGTATCCTGGGACTGGATGTGGGATCGACGACCACCAAAGCGGTGCTGATGCGGGTGTCTGACAAGGCCGTTCTCTGTTCGGTATATCTCCGGACCAGCGGTGATCCGGTGGGCGCCTCTGTTAGCTGTTATAATGCGATTTTAAAGCAGTTGAAAGAAGAGATCGATCCGGCGGATATCCATATCGCGGGGCTCGGCGTCTGCGGTTCCGGCCGGCAGATTGCCGGGCTGCATGCCCTGACCGACGGGATCATCAATGAGATTATCGCCCATGCCGCCGCTGCTGTGTTTTTTGATCCCGGCGTGGATACCATCTTTGAAATCGGGGGGCAGGATGCCAAATACACCTATATCACCAATGCCGTACCGTCTGACTACGCCATGAACGAAGCCTGTTCGGCCGGGACCGGCTCTTTTCTCGAGGAGTCTGCAAAAGAGACCCTCGGGATCGGGATGGAAGAGATAGCCGACGTGGCGCTGAAGGGCAAAAATCCGCCCAATTTCAATGACCAGTGCGCCGCCTTTATCTCTTCGGACATCAAGAATGCCATCCATGAAGGTGTCTCCCAGACCGATATCGTCGCCGGACTTGTCTATTCCATCTGCATGAATTACGCCAACCGGGTCAAAGCCAACAGACCGGTGGGAGAGAAAATTTTCATGCAGGGCGGGGTATGCTACAACGGGGCCGTACCCCTTGCCATGGCCTCGCTGGTGGGAAAACCGATCATTGTGCCGCCCGATCCCGGACTGGCCGGGGCTTTCGGTGTGGCCCTGGAAGTGAGCCACCGGATCGCATCCGGCATTATGGCGGAAAAGACATTTGATCTCGAAACCCTGGCAGGGCGGAAGGTTGCATACCGGAAGGGATTCGTCTGCGGCGGCGGAAAAGAGAAGTGTGACCGGGGATGCGCGATTGCCGTCATCGAAATAGAAGGGAAAAAATATCCGTTCGGCGGGGCGTGCAACCGGTATTACAACCTCAGGCGGAATGTGACATACGACGCGTCGGCATTCGACATGGTACGGTACCGGAAAAAACTGGTGTTCGACGGGGCGGCGGCCTCTTCTGAATCCGGGAGCAGTCGGAACGTCAGGGGGCGGGTCGGCATTAACAGAAGCTTTCTTGTGAACACGTACTATCCGCTTTATACAACGTTTTTTCAAAGCCTGGGCTTTGAGGTGGTGCTCCCGGATCACGCCGCCCGGCAGGGTATCGACCAGCGGAATTCCAGTTTCTGTTTCCCGGGGGATCTGGCCCACGGGTTTTTTTACAATCTGCTCGAATCCCGCGGCGATCTTGATTACATATTTTTGCCCCATTTCAGATCCGTTCCCAAAATTGACGAACGGGACAGCCACGAATCACAGGTCTGCCCGCTGGTTCAGGGAGAGACCTTTTATCTCAGGGCCACTTTTGACCGGTTTCTCGAGAAGCACCGCCGGAACGGCACAAGGATTTTGACCCCGCTGATCGATTTGAAAGAGGGGATCGATAAGGCATCGGATCCCCTTGTCAAGACGGCGCTCGAAATGGGCGTGAAAAAACGGAAAGCCCAAAGCGCCTTTGCCGAGGCACTGGCAGCCCAGCAGCAGTGCTTTGCAAAGATGAAAGAGGCCGGCAGGAAGATTTTACAGGAGATTGAAGCGGATCCGGAACGCCTCGGCATTGTGATTCTCTCCCGCCCCTACAACGGCCTGGTGGATGAAGCCCACATGGGTATCCCCCATAAATTCGCCTCCAGGGGCATTTATGTGATTCCCTTTGATTTTCTGGACTATGAAGGGGAGTTCTCAAAACGGCATATGTACTGGGGAATGGGGAAGTATATATTGCGGACGGCCCGTTTCATTGAACAACACCCCCAGCTATTCGGCACCTATATCACCAATTTTTCCTGCGGCCCCGATTCTTTTATCATCAGCTATTTTCGTAAAATAATGGGCCGCAAGCCGTCGCTGACCCTGGAACTGGACAGTCATACGGCCGACGCGGGTCTGGAAACCCGCATCGAGGCGTTCATTGATATTGTCAATGCCTACCGGCAGCTCAGGACAAAGGGGCAGATTGCCAGGGAAAATGAAACCTATACCCCGGCCAGGCTTTATCTCAACAACAATACGCTGACCTTTCAGTCTTCATCCGGCGAAAAAATCGGTCTGCCCGATCCCCGGGTGAAGGTCCTGCTGCCTTCCATGGGAGAGATCAATTCCCAGGCCGTGGCGGCGATACTCAACGGAATGGGATTTGACGCAGTGGCCCATAAACCGGCCGATGAATCCGTGCTCAAACTGGGCCGGGCCAATACCTCCTGCAAGGAGTGCCTCCCGCTTATTTTAACGACCGGTACTCTCCTGAACTATATCCAGCATGAAAAAAAGCCGGATGCCCCCCTGGTTTACTTTTTCGGCACAGGAGACGGTCCCTGTCGTTTCGGCCAGTATGCTGTTTTTATGGAGGATCTGCTGGAAAGACTCCAGATACCTGATGTGGCCATTTTGACGCTCTCGTCTGAAAACGCTTACGTGGGCATGGGAAAGAAATTTGAAGAAAAGGCATGGTCGGCCCTGGTCGTGGCGGACGTCATGGAGGATATCCGTTCCATGCTGCTGGCCAATGCCCGGGAAAGAGAAAAGGCCGTATCCGTTTTTTTCAGTGAGTGGCAGAAAATTCTGGATGTTCTGGGAAAAGGGGATTTCAAAGATCTTGAAAATCAGTTGAGAGAAACCGCCGCTGTTCTGCGGCGCATCGCGCTCATAAGACCGCCGGAAGCGGTGCCGGTGATTACCCTGACCGGAGAAATTTTTGTCCGGCGGGATCACCTGTCGACCCAGTATCTCACGGAACACCTTGCCGAAAAGGGGTTTGCCACGGCATGTGCCCCCATTGCCGAGTGGGTAAAATACTGCGACTACATGATGGAAAACGGGATCAACCGTTCGGGCAAGGGGCTTCTGGACAAGTTCAAGCTCAAACTCAGGAAGACATTTCAGAACCGGTTTGAAAAAAGCATTAAAAGCATTCTGTCCGCGTCCGGGCTGATCAACGCGTCGTTGCTCGATATCTCGGAGGTGATTGACAACGGCAGTGCTCACGTATCCGTCAACCTGGCGGGTGAAGCCATCCTGACCGTCGGGGGGGCCATGACCGACATTGTGAGTCACTCCTGCGGGGTGATCGCCATCGGTCCTTTTGGGTGCATGCCCAACCGGCTGTCCGAATCGATTCTCACCGAAACCATGAATACGGCCAACAAATTGAAGCATGAGCCTGACAACCGGCGGCTGAAAAGCATTCTCAACGATATTGATACGCTGCCTTTCCTGGCCATAGAAAGTGACGGCTCCGCCTTTCCCCAGCTGATTCATTCCAAGCTGGAAACCTTCTGCCTGCGGGCGGAACGCCTCCACAACCGCATAATGGCTGAAAGGCGGCAGGCTTCCGCTGTGTAGCCGTGCAGTCGTTTTCAAGTTCGAAGCGCAAGGTGAATTTGTTCCATTCTACGGGCAAGTCGCGGGGAACACCATCTGCCTCGGTCAAACACACCCAAATTCACCCTCAAGTTGTTACATACCTTGCAGCACCAAAAGAGGCCGGCCAATTCCCGGTTCTGTCTATCTCATTCCCGCCTTCGGCAGGGTATCAGAGGCAATTATCCCTGGCGTGCCATTTGAGTCGTATACGTCATACGCCGCAGATGAGCGTTTGCAGGCTACACAGGGGGGCTGTGCCCCCGGTTACAACCGTCAACGATTGAAACTCCCGCTTTGCGGGTGGCAGTTGACTTCCTGATGGCGGATCAGGGCGCATATCGGTTCTTGACATCCGGGTGCAAATCAGTATAAAAGTAAACTCTTGTGATACATAATAAAGGAGCAATATATGTTTGGCCTTGGAATGCCTGAAGTGTTACTGATTCTCGCACTTGCCCTTATCGTTATCGGGCCGAAAAAACTGCCTGATCTGGCCAAAACCCTGGGCCGCGCCATGGGGGAGTTCAAAAACGCGGCCCAGGATTTTAAGCGGAGTATCGATATCGAGACAACGGTCAAGGACATAGAAACCCCTGCCGAGGATATCCGGAAAAATATAAAAGACGCCAACAAATCTTCTGCCGCCGCTTCCGGTTCAGATGAGGAAAAGGCGGGCGAAACTGAGGAAAAGGCCCACGAAACCGGTGAATCGGCTGATGAGAGCCGGAACCGGGACAGAGAGGCGGCAACCGGTGGTGCGGATCACCAGGCCGCGGGCAACGCCGGGACAGAAGCGGACGCTCCTTACCGGGAAACGGACGACGGTGAAAATGCGGAAAAAGGCCCGGCTGACGGTAAGGACAGCACAGACGGATGAGCAGCACCGACGCGAAAAGCCCGTTTACAGAGCACCTGTCTGAACTGCGTGACCGGCTTGTATATTCTTTTATCGCAGTGGGTGTGGGCTTTGTGGGGGCTTACTTTTTCAAGGAGCGCCTTTTCAAGATTTTGACCGCCCCCCTCGTCCGGGTCATGGACGAGGATACAAAAATGATCTTTACAGGCCTGCCGGAAGCGTTTTTTACCTATCTGAAAATCTCCCTGCTTGCCGGAATCGTCTTGGCCACCCCCGTTCTTTTTTATCAGTTCTGGATGTTCGTTTCCCCGGGTTTATACAGAAAGGAGAAGACGTTTTTAATACCGGTTGTGCTGCTCTCTATTTTCTTTTTTGTTGCGGGCGCCCTGTTCGGTTACTATATCGTCTTTCCCTACGGATTTAAATTTTTTCTGGGCTTTTCAAACGAGACGATCCAGGCCATGCCGTCCATGAAAGAGTATCTCTCTTTTGCCGCCAAAATGCTCCTGGCGTTCGGTTTTGTGTTTGAACTGCCGCTTGTTATCACTTTTTTGTCCAGGATGGGACTTGTTTCCGTCAAATTTCTGAAGAAAAATCGAAAGTTTGCCCTCCTGATTTTTTTCGGCGGGTCCGCCATGATAACACCGCCGGATGTGATTACCCAGACCATGATGGCGATTCCCTTGATGCTTCTGTATGAAATCAGTATTCTCAGCGCCCGGTTTTTTCAGAAAAAGCGGGAAGCTGCCGAAGATGATATAGATGAAATGGCAGCCGGGGATACGTCCCGGCCCGCTGAAGAGGAGGACGGGACATAGACAGAAAAAACAGATACCGCTTGACACGGAAAGGCTGAATGTTGTAAGAATTTATAAAATGAAGTACGCCGGAGAATAGAATAACCGGTAGGTAAATAGAGGGTGAGGGTTTGAAAACTGTAAACAGTAAAGGAGTTAAAATGGGTATGAGTAAGAACTTTTTAATTTTTCTGACAGTTGCAGGTCTTGCGGTCATGTTTGCTGCAACCGCTCTTTATGCCGGTAAAGAGGTGTCTGATACGTTTAAAATAAAGACCGAAGAGGTAAAAGAGCACAGGAAAGCAGCGCCTGAGTTTACCCACAAAAAGCATCATGAAGAGTACGGCATTTCCTGCGGCGATTGCCATCATGATGAAAACGGTGAGCCCCTTACGGATCTCAAAATGGGCGATGATGTCCAGCGGTGCGTGGCATGCCATGATATGCTGGAAAAAACCGAGGAGAACAGACGGGATATCATGCTGCTTGAAAACGCCATGCACGGCAATTGTGTGGGATGCCACAAAGAGGTCAACAAGGAAGAAACCGGGGATGCCAGAAAAGGCCCGGCACCGACCCGCTGCAGTGACTGCCACCCCAGAGAGTAGCAATCTCTGCACACAGCTTTGCATTCAGTGCGTGTAAAGCGCCGATTGACTGATCCAAAATGCCCTGTGTCCCGGTCGGAAGCCGCCGACGGATACAGGGCATTTTTATTGGCTGTTTTTATGTTTAAAAACCTGGTATCAGTTCAGTTTTTGGCGGATTTGTAGCGTAGCGCCGCCCCGATCAGGGCTTCTGCCCATTGGGGGGTGCCGAGCGCATGGATATGGGTATAGGTGGCAAAGACATTGTTTTTAAAAAATCCGTCCCTTTTATCGATTATTCCCTTGCCGCGGTCCATTTGAAACGCCATCTCATGGGGTTCATACGAGATTTCCCGTATGGTGGAATACCGGAATTCATGGCCTTTCATTGCCAATCCCTTCGCGTAAAAGGGGTTTTCCGCCACCACCTTTACCGACGTGTACCCGTGACCGGCCGGCCGGTCGGAAAGCCCGAAGGATACCGGCAGAATCCGGGCCATGGCATAAGCGGTGCCGTCAAGCAGAATGCTGTCCCCGAGAAAGATAAATCCGCCGCATTCGGCGTAAATGGGGAGTCCCTGATCCGCCAGATGTTTCAGGACCGACTTGAAACTGTGATTGGACGCTAGTTCCGGGGCATGGGTTTCCGGGAATCCGCCGCCCATGTAAATCGCGTCAATCCCGGACGCGATGGTTTTCTGCTTGAGGGGACTGATGTAAACTATTGTCGCCCCTTTTTCCGCCAGGGCGTCAATGTTGTCCGGGTAATAGAACTGGAAGGCGGAGTCTTTTACGACCCCGATGGTGAGGGGATTTTCAACTTTCGCGGTTGATGATTGGTTGTTTTCAAACCGGGGGCTATGCCCCCGGTTACAACCGTCAACG
>CAYZHB010000023.1:0-32023 GCA_964478245.1 uncultured Desulfobacterales bacterium
GGAAAGGGCCACCAGGAGACCGGCCCCCCTGACAAAGTCCAGGTGAAACGGGAAGAATCCGCTGATGATCGGGACAAAAAGCACGCCGCCGCCGACACCGGCGAGTACGGCCACCACCCCCATGACAAGGGTAACGAAAAAGAGAACAATCGGCCAGAACCACCAGGCATGATCTCCTGTCTCAACCAATGCGCCGGTTTCAGCGCCTCCGGAAGCGAAAGCGGTGCCTGCGGACAGGAACAGCAGCAGTAACGCCGCTGCCAGCCCCCAGGTGAAAATTTTTCTTTTTTCCATTAGAATCTCCTTACATTGTTCATATTGTTTCATATCACATCTATAACTGTTCTCCCGTTTTGAAGGGCAGAACTTGAATCCAATGTCATCTGCGCTTTCTATCCACTATATCCCGTTGGGCAGCCAGGTGAAACACGCAAATTATTGGTTTAACTCATTGAAATAGTGCATAAAATTAGCTTCCCCGGAAATTAGAACGCTCAATTCAGGTAAAATATATGATAGGGTAAAGGGTGTCAACAAAAAAGGTGGGGCGAACACGGCTAATTTGTTCAGTGCCGTGGCAGATCGGGGAAACTTCTCTGTATAATGCAGAAAGGCGGTATTTGCCGGTTTGCGGGAATCGAAAGGCATACCCCGTCAGCAGGCAGACGTACCTGAACATTACGTGTTGCCTGCCTGCTGACGAACGGCTGACAGCTGAACTCGAACAGCCAGTGGCTAACAGCTAACAGCTAACAGCTAACCGCTAACGGCTAACGGCTAACGGCTAACCGCTAACAGCTGACACCTGTCTACCGCAGTTCCCGGCGCAACACTTTCCCCACATTCGAGACAGGCAGCTCGTCCCGGAATTCGATCTCCTTGGGCCGCTTGTAACCGGCCATGTTTTCCTTGCAGAATTTGTGCATCTGCTCTTCGGTGACGGTGGCGCCCTGTCTGAGCTTGAGAAAGGCTTTTGCCCGCTCGCCGCTCTTTTCATCCGGGATACCGACCACGGCGGCAAGCTCCACGTCCGGATGGCGGTAGAGAATATCCTCCACATCCCGCGGGTAGACATTGAACCCGCCCACGATGATCATATCCTTTTTCCGGTCGGTGATGAAAATATACCCGTTTTCGTCGATCCGGCCGATATCACCGGTCAGGAAATACCGGTTCCCGTCGATTTCCCGGAACACCTCGCGGTCCGCTTCGGGCCGCTGCCAGTATCCCTTCATCACCTGGGGGCCGCACACGGCCACTTCGCCTTCTTCTCCCTGCGGCACCTCCTGGGTACCGGTGTCGATATCGAGGATTTTAACATCCGTTCCGGGTACCGGGAAACCGATACTGCCGATTTTCCGGGTTTCCCTGAAGGTGGGGTTGCAGGTCGCGACCGGCGTGGTCTCCGTGAGTCCGTACCCTTCAAAGATAACGGCCCCGGTTGTCTCCTCGAACTTTTTGCAGACATCCGGGGGCAGCGGTGAACCGCCGGAGAAACATCCCATGATGGAGGTGAGCTCGTATTTCTCGATATCCCGGTGGTTGGTGAAGGCCACAAATATGGTGGGTACCGCCGGCATCAGGGTGGGCCTGTATTTCTGCACCGCCTTCAGGACTTCTGTAAAGGGCGGGTTGCCGGCTCTCGGATCGGGGATGCAGACAAGGCTGCTGACGGTGTTTACGGCTGAAATCAGGGCCACGGTAATACCGAAACTGTGATACCAGGGCAGCACCCCGAGGTACCGGTGATATCCGCCTTTGTACTGTCTTTCAGGGCCTTTGCCCTCTTCATGAACGAAACGGCCCCATTCGTATATGGCATTGACATTGTAGGTAAAGTTGGTGTGCACCAGCTCCGCCCCCTTGGGAACACCGGTGGTGCCGCCCGTGTACAGCATGACCGCGGTATCGTTTGCCGGGTCGATCTCGACCGCGGGGGGTTTCGGGGCGGCTGCGGCCAGGATCTCCTCGAACTGGAGATGGTCCGAATCGTGTGACGACGCTTTTGGTATTTTCCCCAGCAGCCCGCCGAGAAAGGCTTTCAGCCTGGGGAGGTACGGTTTGAGGTTGCACACGATCACTTTTTCCACGTCCGTGTCCGGCACCGCTTGCCTGGCGTTTTCATAGAATATCGGATGGTCCATGCAGAACAGCATCCGGGCGCCCGAATCCTTGAGCTGGTAATTGAGTTCGGAAGACGTGTATACGGGATTGCAGGTCACGCATACCGCCCCGGCCTTGAGGATGCCGAAGAATATTTCGGGAAATTGCGGGATATTGGGCAGGCAGACGGCGACCCGGTCTCCCTTTTGTATGTTGTTGAGGGAGAGATAATTTGCGACCCGGTCAGCCGTATCTTTGACCTGGGCATAGGTTCTCTCTGCATCGTTGAATATGGTAAATACATTTTCCGGATACTGCTCTGCCGCCCTGTCCAGAACTCGGAAAAGCGGATAGTGATAATCTTCTGCCGCGTGTGATACCCCTTCGGGCCAGAAGGGTGTCTGCCATTTTGAACCGGTCATCGCAATTCTCCCTGTGTTAGTTTGACTGTCAGGCGTTTGCCACCGGCAGCCGGCCGTGAGTCAAAAAGTTTTCAATATTATGTCTCTTTATACAGATTTTTTTCATATATGGAAACGACATTTTCGCGTATTTTTAAAAAATGGGTGTCCGTCAGCACAAGCGGCTTTTCCTGGAGGTTGAGCCTGTGGACCGCCCGGCGCATGGCAAGGTAGGCCTCCCTGAGGGTGCTTTCCTCGTTTTCCGTGATCACCCCGGCGGCTGCAAGCGTCTCCAGGAGACGGACATTGTCCGTCCACAGGGTGAGGCGCCCGTTCGAACCGGTTTTTAAAACCAGAAACTGGACCAGGAATTCGATATCCACGATGCCGCCCCTGCCCTGCTTCAGGTCGAAAAACCCTTTTCGGCCTACCTGCTGTTTTTCGCGCAGTTTCTCCCGCATCCGGGAAATTTCCTCCCTGAGCGGCACCGGGTCCCGCTTTTTCCGGAGAACATTTGTCCGGATCGTGTTAAAGGTTTCTTTCAGGGGCTCATCTCCGCTCAACGGTCTGGCCCTGATCAGTGCCTGGTGTTCCCATGTCCAGGCGTCTTTTTCCATGTACTCGCTGAAGGCGTTGATGTGGGTGACGATCATGCCGGCCTCCCCGCCGGGCCGAAGTCTCAGGTCCGTGGTATAGAGTTTCCCTGCCGGTGTGTGCATGGTGAGGGCACTGACGATCCGCTGGCCCAGGTAGGAATAGAACCGGATGTTCGCGATGGGTCTTTCCCGGCTTTGGGTGGTGCCTTTTTCTCCTGAATAGGCGAATATCAGGTCGATGTCGGACTTGTATCCGGTTTCGTAACCGCCGATTTTACCGTAGGCCACGGCAATAAACCGGCATGAGGCCATGTCGTCCCCGGCTACTCCGGAAGGCCGGCCGTATTTTCCGGTGACCTGCCGCCAGGCGATTTCAAGGACTTTGTCCAGCACGGTTTCCGCAATGTAGGTGAGGTGGTCGCTTACCTTCATCAGGGGATAGTCCCCGCTGATATCCGCGGCCGCCACCCGGAGCGTGCTGACCTGCTTGAAGATGCAGAGCTCTTCAAGCTGGAATTCCACATCGTCCGGCGGTATTTTGTGCATCCGTTTTTCAAGGTTTTTGACAAGATCGGCCTTTTCCGGCGGACGGTAAAGGGCATGGGGATCCAGTAGTTCATCCAGCAGCGCCGGGTGTTCGGAGAGAAACGAGATGATCCAGGGGCTCTTTTGAGCCAGGGAGGACAGGGTCTGCAGCGCCTGCCGGTTTTCCAGCAGCAGGGAGATATAGCACACCCGTGTCTCGATCGTTGTAATCAGATCCAGGAGCCGCCCCAGGACCAGTTCCGGCTCTTTGCACCCCGCCGCCTCCTGCAGCAGCATGGGGACAAGCCTGTCCAGCCGATTTCTCCCGCTGGCCGTGAGTTTCTTGGTGTTGGGATGCGCTTCAAACGCCTTCAGCAGCTTTACGAGGCTGCCGGTATCTTCAAAAGCCGCAGTGCCGTCTGCATAATCGGTGGACTGGGGATCGTTGATGCTGCCCCAAAGCTTGCTGTATCCGCCGCTCTCATCGGCATCGCTTTGATTTTCCCCGGAGACCAGAAGATCGTTGAAGTGCCGGTGAACATTTTCCCTGTGGAAATCGAGAGTGTTCATGAATGTTTCAGGGGTGTCGAACCCCATGGAGAGCGCCAGGATAATCCGGCTCTCGCGGCTGTCCGGAATATCGTGGGTCTGCAGGTCCGCGTATGCCTGGAGGCGGTTCTCCACTTTGCGTAAAAAGACATAGGCATCGGCCAGTTCGTCCCGGGTGCGCTCCCCGATACAGGCGTTTTTCACCAGGATATCGAGCACATTGAGAATTTTTTGTTCCTGGAGCTCCGGCTCCACACCCCCCCTTATCAGCTGGAAAATCTGCCCGAAAAATTCGATCTCCCGGATGCCCCCGGGACCGAGTTTTATGTTCCGCTCTAAGTTTTTACTCTTTATCTGGCGGTATATGCGGTTTTTCATGTCCCTGAATGACTCAAACGTGCCGTAATCGAAGTAGCGCCGGAACACGAACGGGTTTAAAACGGCAAGCAGATCCTGTCCCGCTTTTTTGTCGCCGCCGACGGGCCGGGCCTTGATAAAGGCATACCGTTCCCACTCGCGGCCCTGGGACTGGTAGTAGGCTTCGAAATCGGACGCCGCCATCACCAGCGGGCCGGTGGCGCCCAGGGGCCGCAGCCGGGTGTCCACCCGGTAAAAATTGAACCGGCTTCCCCTGGCGTCGAAAAAGTGCAGAAACTGCCGGCACAGCCGGGTGAAAAATGTCTCGTTGGCAATCGGCTTTTTCCCGTCCGTTCCCCCTTTTTCTCCGTAAACGAACACGAGATCGATATCGGACGAGAAGTTGAGTTCGCCGGCTCCGAGTTTGCCCATGGCCAGGATCATGAGGGGCTGGAGGATCCCGTGCCTGTCCAGGGGGGGGCCGTGGGCGGCGGCCAGATCATGGTAGATGCGGTCGGCCGCCGTTTCGATGAAGAATTGGGCCAGCGCAGACAAATCCTGCATGGTGTCGTTGAGGTCCGCCTTTGCATTCAGATCCCGCCATGCGATCCGGATCATCTCTTTCAGGTGCATGTCACGGGCACCCGCTTTCAGTTCTTCAAGACGCAATTCATGGGAAAGAAGGGATTTCCCCTTTTCCCAAAAGGTCTTTTCCGTGTATGATCTTTCCAGATCACCGGCGGTGAAAAGCGTTCCCAAAAATTCCGGGAATGCCGCAATGCCGGCGGCGACAAATTCACTGAACATCACCGCCCTTGCCAGTTCCGCCTGAAATGTTTCATCCTGCGGTACGGCCGCACCACGGGTTTCCGCCGCCCTGAAATAGTCGTGAATCCCGTCGGCGGCCCGTTTTTTACCGGCCCGGTCGACCTCGGGAAACATTGTTTCGATTCGCTTCTGCGCCTCTTGTGCCATGTGCGTATCCGTTTTCTGAAGTGGTCGTTTTCAAACCGGGGGCTATGTATGCTCCCGGTTACAACCGTTGCCGATTGAAACACCCGCGTGTTTCTGTTATATTAAATACACCAAAGTCCCGGACAAAGTAAAGGTGTATGGCAGTCATGCCCACGGCTAATTTATGCTATGCCATGGGCAGGTGGCGGGGCACTTCCTCTGCCTCAGTCTCGCAGCCCGTCCCGGGCTGCTCCGAGGTGACCGGCATAGAAAGCACCCCGCCGCCTGCCGGGCGGTCGGAACCGCAGGCTGTTTGAGGACCGGCCGGACCGCAGTTCCTGCGGTTCAGGCCGGCAGACGGGAAAATCCCCCCGGAGGTTCGGGTTCAGGCGGACAGGCCCGGCCGGGTGTATTTGCAGACAGCCGTTCTCTGACGGCGGATTTGCGCCGTTATTTTGTATTGACGGTATCACCGCTTTTGTGTAGATTAGACGATTGTATTGTTGTAAGATCAACTCGGAAGCCGTTAATCTCGGTACGGACAATGCCGGAAAAAAGCCGGTACAACAGGAGGCGGATTGAAAAAATTTGCATTGATGGGGGCGGCGGGTTACGTGGCGCCGCGGCACATGCGGGCCATACAGGAGACGGGGAACAGCCTTGCCGCCGCTTTTGACCCGAATGACAGTGTCGGCATAATCGACAGCTATTTCCCGCAGGCGCATTTTTTCACGGAATTTGAACGGTTCGACCGGCACATCGACAAGATCAGGCGCCGGGGGGAAAAGATCGACTATATGAGCATCTGTTCGCCCAATTATCTGCATGACGCCCACATCCGGTTTGCCCTGCGCAATAATGCCCATGCCCTGTGTGAAAAACCGCTGGTGCTGAACCCTTGGAATATCGACGCCCTGGCATCGATCGAGAACGAATCCGGGGGGCGGGTATACAATATCCTGCAGCTCAGGCTGCATCCTTCCCTGATCGCGCTCAAACAATCGGTGGAAGCGGCCCGGACCGACCGGAAATACGATGTCGATCTCACCTACATCACCGCCAGGGGGAACTGGTATCTCAGGTCCTGGAAAGGAGATGAATCCAAATCGGGCGGTATTGCCACCAATATCGGGATCCATTTTTACGACATGCTGATCTGGATTTTCGGCAATGTCCGGCACAGCGAGGTGCATCTCTACGAGCCGGATAAGGCGGGCGGGTATCTCGAGCTTGAAAACGCCCGGGTCAGGTGGTTTTTAAGTGTGGATGAGACAACGCTTCCGGCGGAAGCCCGGGCGGCCGGTCAGCGCACGTTTCGCTCCATCACCGTGGACGGAAACGAGATTGAGTTCAGTGGCGGATTTACAGACCTGCACACGTTGAGTTACCAGGATATCCTGGGCGGCGGCGGCTTCGGCCTGGCAGAGGCCCGTCCCAGTATCGAGACGGTTTACGAAATCCGGAACGCCGGGATTACATCCGGCAGCAGCACGTTTCATCCGGCTGTGGCAGACATCAAACAGGGACCCTGTAACCGGAGGATGGCCAATGGGGGAGAAACCCACATATGAAGCGCTCGAAAAGAGAGTAAGGGAACTCGAGGAGGAAGCCCGCGAGCGGCAACGGGCGGAAGAGGATTTAAAGCACCAGAAAAAGCGTCTCGAGTCGTTTATCGAGTACAGTTCACTGGCCATTGTCACGCTGGATGAAGCGCATAATATCACGGCGTGCAACGCCGATTTTGAATCGCTTTTCCATTATAAAGAGTCCGAGGTCATCGGTATGAACCTGGACCGGCTGGTGTCGGATGACCAGTGTTTTGACGAGGCTGTGTCGTATACGGAGGATATCCTCGAGGGGAATTCGGTTCACAGTACCGGGCGGCGGCGGAAAAAAGGCGGTGAGTATATCGATGTCGAGATTATCGGGGTGCCGGTGATCATCGACGGCCGGGTGATCGGGGCGTACGCCATCTATATCGACATCTCGGATCGGAAAAAGGCGCAGGAGGCCTTAAAGAAAAGCAAGGACAACTATCTGGCCGTTTTCAATTCCGCCAATGATGCCATATTCATTCACGAGATCGGCACCGGCAAAATCCTGGATGTGAACCGGAAAATGCTCGAGATGTTCGGGTATGAGAAAAAAGAAGAGGTTGTGGGACGGTATCCCGACATCATCTGTTCCGGAGAAGCATCTTATACCGGGGAAGATGCCCGGCTTTGGCAGGCGAGAGCCGACAAGGGAGAGCCCCAGCTTTTTGAGTGGCAGTCCCGCAGAAAAAACGGTGAGTGCTTCTGGGTCGAGGTGAACCTGAAAAAAGCGGTCATCGGCGGTGACGAAAGGGTTATCGCCATCATGCGGGACATTACCGAGCGCCGCCGGGCGGAAGCGGCCATACGGGAAAGCGAGGAGCGCCTCAAGGCGATTTTTGAAGCCAACCCCGACCCGGTGGTGGTGTATGACCGAGACGGTCTTCCCCAGTACTTGAATCCCGCGTTTTCCCAAGTGTTCGGCTGGCGCCTGGCGGATCTGGAAGGGAAACGGATCCCGTTCATTCCCGAAGACCAGAAAGAGGTGACAAAGGCCAAGATCGAGGAGATCTACCGGTCGGGCAAACCGGTCAGTATCCAGAGCCGGCGGCTCACGAAATCCGGAGATATTATCGATACGATCGTGAGCGCCGCTGTTATCAAGGGCCATGATGGAATTCCCCAGGGCCTGGTGGTCAACCTGACCGACATCAGTGAACAGCGGAAACTGCAGGCTCAGCTCCAGCAGGCCCAGCGCATGGAGGCGGTGGGCACCCTCGCCGGCGGCATCGCCCACAATTTCAACAATTTCCTGATGGGCATCCAGGGCCGTGTCTCCCTGATGATGATGAACAAGGATGAGTCCCATCCGGACCATAAAAACCTCAAGGGCATCGAAGAGTACGTCGGCAACGCCGCCACCCTGACCCGGCAGCTTCTGGGGTTTGCCAGGGGCGGCAAGTACGAAATCCGGAAAACCGAAATCAACAGCCTGATCCGGTCAAGCGCGGAAATGTTCGGCAGCACCCGAAAGGAGATCGTCATTCACCAGGAGTACCGGGAGGTGCCCGCCGTGGAAGTGGACCGGGGACAGATCGAGCAGATGCTGATGAACCTGTATGTGAATGCCTGGCAAGCCATGCCCGAAGGCGGCGACCTGTACATCCAGACAGAGCGCATCCGGATCGACCGGAACCATGAGCACTCTTTCCAGGTGGACCCCGGCCTGTATGTGAAGATTTCAATCACGGACAGCGGTATCGGCATGGATGAAGAGACCCGGATCCGGGTGTTCGAACCCTTTTTCACGACAAAGGAGGTGGGACGGGGCACCGGCCTCGGGCTTGCCTCCGTGTACGGGATTGTGAAAAACCACGGCGGTTTTATCAATGTATACAGTGAAAAGGGGATCGGCACCACGTTCAATATTTATCTGCCGGCCTCCCGGGAAGAGCGGGGCAAAGAGACGGCGCCCCTTCCTGAAAACGGGGAACCGGCAGCCAAAATCCTGCTGGTGGACGATGAAGAGATGATCCTGGAAGTGGGCGAGCAGCTCCTGAAAAGCATGAATTACAGTGTAATCACGGCGGAAAGCGGGAAACGGGCCCTGGAAATCTATGAAAAGAACCGGGAGCAGATCGACATGGTGATCCTCGATATGATCATGCCCGTTATGGGCGGGGGAGAAACCTTTGACCGGCTGAAAGAGATAAATCCGGATATCAAAGTACTGCTTTCGAGCGGTTACAGTATCAACGGCCAGGCCCAGGAGATAATGGAGAGGGGCTGCAGCGGCTTCATCCAGAAGCCGTTCAACCTGCAGGAGCTGTCCGATAAAATACGGGAAACACTTAAGAGCGGTTAGGCAATGTTTGAAACAGTTCTGGTAACAGGGGGGGCCGGCTATATCGGGAGCCACACGTGCGTGGCGCTCCTTGAAAAAGGTTTCCACGTGATCGTGGCGGACAACCTGATCAACAGCAGCCCGGCAGCCCTCGAAAGGGTAAAGGAGATCACCGGCAGATCCTTTGCATTTTACGAGACCGACATCCGGGACAAAGCCAAACTGCGATCGGTGTTCGAAAACCATTCTGTCGACTGTGTGATCCATTTTGCCGGCCTCAAGGCGGTGGGGGAGTCGGTAGACATCCCCCTGGCCTATTACCGCAACAACATCACGGGCACACTGACGCTGCTGGAGCTGATGGACGAATACCAGGTAAAAAACATCGTGTTCAGTTCGTCGGCCACGGTTTACGGTGAGCCGGAACAACTGCCGATAACCGAAGAATTCCCCGTTGCCGCAACCAACCCCTACGGCCGCACCAAGCTGTTCATAGAAGAGATCCTCAAAGATCTCTACCGGGCGGATACCGCCTGGAACATCGCCCTGCTGCGTTACTTCAACCCGGCCGGCGCCCACGAATCCGGGAAAATCGGTGAAGACCCCGCTGATATCCCCAACAACCTGATGCCGTATATCTGCCGGACAGCCGCCGGCAAACTTCAAACGCTCTCCGTTTTCGGGGACGATTACCCCACACCGGACGGCACCGGGGTCCGGGATTACATCCACGTGACCGATCTGGCAGCGGGTCACATTGCCGCGCTCTCGAAACTGGCCGAAAATCCCGGCCTGGTAACCTACAATCTCGGGACGGGCCGGGGATACAGTGTGCTGGAACTTGTCCGGGCCTTTGAGAAAGTGAACCGCATCAAAATTCCCTGCCGGATCACCGAAAGAAGGACGGGCGACATTCCCGCCTGCTGGGCCGATCCGTCAAAGGCCGAAGCCGAGCTCAACTGGAAGGCGGTGTACGGCATCGAGGAGATCGTACGGGATGCGTGGAACTGGCAGAAGCACAATCCCGACGGGTACAGGTGACGATGAATTTGTTCTGTTCCACCTGCTTGTCCAGAGGTGCCCCGTAGAATAAATTTGCCCTGGATACAGGTGATGGCTGCTTGACAATTGATGAATTCCATGATCTGTATACAATTTTATTTGCATTTGGATGCGAATGCACACAGAACAAAAACACGTAAGTGTTTCAATCGGTGACGGTTGTAACTGGTGGAGGGCATAGCCCCCGGTTTGAAAACAACTGATATTGGATAGAGAAGCGATTGTAATCCTTTTTACGGTTTAAGGATGGCAGGCACGAATACTGGAGGTGTTTTATGAGCGCGCTGCGCACAAAAATTTTAGCGTGTCTTGAAACGTATGGTGATGCGGACAACCGTCTGGTGGCGGCACTCGAGGATATTGTCCGAGAAAACGGTGACCATTCGTATGCAGCCGTTTTTGAAATTATCACCCACCTGAGGCTGGAAAACGAACGGGCGAAATATTTGTGGTACGGTTTGCTGGATCACCGGCAGGAGATGATGCGCAGCCTCGACCGGCCGGTCGGCCTGAGAACCTCTCTGTGCGACTACTTTTGCAGCGTCAGCAACACCCTTGAAAATCCCATGGTGGTGGAACTGCACGTATTTGAAAATCACTACCGGTCCCATGTGTACGATCATCTCACCGGGCTCTACTCGCGGGGGCTGCTGGATACCACATTGAACCGCGAACTGGCCAGATCCCGGCGGCACCGGACAGAACTCTCCATTCTGTTTTTCGATATCGACAACTTTAAAAGCGTCAACGATACCTACGGTCACCCGGCCGGGGATGAATGTCTGGCCGGCGTGGCCGGGCTCATCAGAAATGAGATCCGGACCGAGGACTCGGCGATCCGTTACGGCGGCGAGGAGATCCTGATTGTTTTTCCCCGGACGGACAAGCTGCAGGCCCTGACCATCGGGGAACGCCTCCGCCGGCTTGTCAGTGACGCCCGGTTTGCCGCCAGGGAGACGGCTTTCAGCGTCACCATGAGCGGCGGGCTCGTCTCCTTTCCCATGGACGGCGACGATTCGGAAACCCTTCTCCGGCATGCGGACCAGGCAATGTACAAAGCCAAGAGTGCCGGCAAAAACAACATCGTTGTCTATTCCAGTGAAAAACGCCGCTATATCCGGGTTGATTTTGACAGCCGCATCGTGGTCAGACATATCGGTTTCCACGACGATCCGGATGCGTTTTTCGTCCGGGGCAGAAATATCAGTGCCGGCGGGATTCTTTTTGAAACCGACGTGTGTTTCGAAATCGGCGCCAAACTGCAGCTCAGCATACAATTCGGCCGTCGGAACGCTGAAGCGAAATTGACCGGTGCCGTGGTAAGGAGTGAACGCAATCCCGGCGGCGGATACGATACCGGCCTCGCCTTTCTCCGGATGGACAGACCGGCAAAGAATGAAATATCCGCCTATCTTGAAAGCCGGCTTGAACAGCTTGAAGTTGTGTAGATGGCTGATCTGGCAGGTCAGGCGCTGACACTTTCCGGGAGCGGCCTGTCCACTCTCATGACCGCCTGCCTGGAAAAGGGGGCCGGTTTCCGGTTCAGGGCCCGGGGAAGCAGCATGACCCCTTTTATAAGGGACGGGGATATCCTTACGGTTTCCGGCGCGCCTGATATCCGGCCGCAGGTGGGGGATGTGGCCGCAGTGATAAACCCGGCAACCGGCACGGTCATCGTTCACCGGATCGTGCGGGAAAAAGGGACAGCCTTCTGTATCAAGGGTGACAACTGCCGGCATGCGGACGGATTTTTTGACAAAAGCACGGTGACAGGGGTCATCGTGAAAGCGGAACGGCACGGCCGTCCCGTCCGCTTCGGGCTGGGACCGGAAAAACGCATGGCGGCGCTTCTGTCTCGGACCGGCCTTCTCACTTATCTCCTGCTGCCCCTTCTCAGGAAAATCCGGCCGCTTTTCCCCTGAAAAATTCGGGTGACCGCACGCATTTTTATGAATAGCGGCCTTTGTATAATATAATGCGCCGCATTGTTCCATGCTTTGACTTTTTTGCACAGAATTGCATAAAAGTCTTGACTATTTCGCAATATTATGCAGAATGGTCATAATATTTTCCGGGGAAATTTTATGGAACGGCAGCATAAGAAGTATATCCTGAATGATCTTGAAAAAAAAATGGTGTTTATCACCGGCCCCAGGCAGGTGGGAAAGACCTGGCTGGCAATGGATATTGCCCGAAATTTTCCGGACAGCCTGTACTTGAATTATGACAGCACTAGGGACAGGGACATTATCAGAAACGAAGCCTGGATAAGCAAAACAGATCTTCTGATTTTTGATGAAATTCACAAAATGAAAGGATGGAAGAATTATCTCAAGGGCGTTTACGACACCAGACCCTCTCATATGAAAATTTTGGTGACCGGCAGCGCCCGGCTGGAGTCATTCAGGCAGGGCGGCGATTCACTTGCCGGCAGATTTTTTCGATGCCGGCTTCTGCCGTTTACACCGGCTGAAGTATACAACACCGCCGACAGTTTACCCGTTTATGAAAAATTTCTTGACCGGGGCGGGTTCCCCGAGCCCTTCCTGGCAAAAGACCGTACGGATGCAGACCGGTGGCGGATGCAGTATGCGGACGGCCTTGTTCGTACGGACGTACTTGATTTTGAAAAAATTCATGATTTTAAGGCATTGCAGATGGTATTGGACCTGTTAAGATCCCGCACAGGGACCCCTGTGTCCTATACGTCCATTGCGGAGGATGCCCAGATATCTCCCAACACGGTAAAAAAGTACATTCATATACTTGAGCAGCTTTTCATCGTGTTCAGGATTTCCCCCTATTCAAGGAATATTGCCCGGTCGGTTTTAAAAGCGCCCAAAATTTATTTTTTTGATACCGGGATGGTCAGGGGAGATGAGGGCGTGCGTTTCGAAAATATGGCCGCACTCTGTCTGTTGAAACATGTGTATGGACGCGAAGATTTCAGCGGAGAAGCCGTTTCGCTTAACTATTTAAGAACAAAGGACGGCAGAGAGGTGGACTTCTGTATTGTACACGACAATCGCCCCGAAATGATGATAGAGGTGAAACGGATGAGAGCAGAACCCGGCAAATCGCTTCTTCACTTCAGCAGACGATACGCGATTCCGGCGGTGCAGCTCGTCCTGCACCTCAAGAGGGAAAAAATGCACAAAGGAATTGAAATAAGAGACGGAATGGATTACCTTAAAAATCTGATGGTTTGAAGGGATGAACAGTAAAGGGGGATAACAGAATTCATGGGAAAAAAAGCCGGGGAGGCGATAAGAGCGACGTACGGAAACCCCTTCGGAACAAGCCGGGTGGACACCCCTTTCCAGGACCATCCCGATTTCGAAGCGGTTTTCGCCAGCCAGTACAAACGGCTCAAGTCCATTATCCATGAGATCGCCGCCGACCCGAACCACCAGACGCGCGGGGTGATACTGGCCGGCGAACCGGGATCGGGCAAAACCCACCTGATCATGCGGCTTACCAAGGATGTCATCAAAAGCAACCGGATTCTTTTCATACGACAGCCCAACAACCCGGATGCCATCCTTTTTCACATCTATACCCGGATCATCGAATCTTTGGTGGAAAAAGTGCCGGGCACGCCGTACACCCAGATCGAGTATCTGCTGGCCAAAAGCTTTTCAAAAATATTCATCAACGATGTCCGGCAAACGGAAAATCCCAGCGCAAAACGGAAAACCATTGCAAAGTCTCTGGCCGAGGACCCGCTCAACCTCTACCGGCGGATCGGGGCCGAGGGAACGGCGAAACGCAGAAAGAACTGGGCCATCATTGAAAAACGGATCCAGGAATGGTGGGGCTCGAACCGGGGATGGGGCGTCGGCGGCACCATCCTGAAAGCGTTTATCAAGTACTGCTCCTATTATGACTTTTCACGGCGCGAAATTATCCGAAGATGGCTCACCGGTGCGGAACTCTCTTCAACCGAGACCGGGAAGACCGGTATCGCCAACCTCGATCCGGAGACGGGGCTTGAGACGTTTGCCATGGAGGCGATGCAGGTCCTGGGCAGGCTTGCCGTTCAGGATCAGCCGCTGATTATCGCGTTTGACCAGCTTGAAGGGCTCAAATACAATGAACTGCTGCTCCAGCGCTTCGGTGACTGTATAAAGGAGCTGTTCACCCATGTGCCCGGCAGCCTGATCATTTTCAACTTTTTCCCGGACCGGTGGGCGGAATACGCCAAGACATTCGATGAATCGACGATTCAGCGTATGGCGCGGGACACGGTTTTCCTCGACAGGGTCTCGGCAGAACAGATGGAGAAGATCCTGCGGCTGCGGGCCGGCCGGCACGGGGTGGATATCAATGCGGTGTTTTCGGAAAAGGAGATCGGCACCATCACAGGGAGCGCCACCATACGGGAGATGCTGAACATGGCGTCCGACTATTTCAGGTTTCACAGGGACGGCATTCCCCTTCCCCGGCAGATAAGCGGATTCAAAGAAGAGGTGCGCAGCGAAATAAAGGCCCTCAAAGAAGAAGTCGCTCAGCTCAAGGCGTATCTCAACATGGAGATGCCGACTTTTGACCGCCAGCGGGAAACAGACCGGGTAAAAACGGTGCTCCGGTCGTACGAGGCGCAGATCCGGGATGAGCAAAATGACAACATTGTTATCAGTGACAGCGATGATGCCGGGAAATTCGATACCATCCTGAGGGCCCTGGACAGGGAGGGCGGCATGAAAATGTCGAAATTCCGTTACGGCGTCCGCAAGCTGCCGCCCCACGTGCTTGTCAGGGGAGCGAACGGGAAAAAGGCGGCGGCCGGGTTTCTGCACAGGGACGGCAACGCTTTTTCCGCAAGGATAGACAATTTTAACAGCATTGTGAAGCTGAACCCCGGGACCCGGTTTGTCGTTTTCCGGGATCAGAAAGTGCCGGCGATCCGGTCGGAGAAAGGGCTCAGCGGGATCAAAACCCTTGACGCTTTCGAGAACGGCAGATTCCGGATCATGGACGCGGAGAACCGCCTGACATTTGAGACCCTCTACCGCCTTGTAACCGATATCCAGAACCGCGATCTCGATCTTGAGCCGGACAAGGCCGCGGATGCCCTCAGGCACATCTATAAAACCTACTGGCTCATTGAATTTCTGGAGGCACTTCAAAAGACATGAAACTGTTTCTTTTTCTGCTGGCCGCTCACGTGATCAGCGACTACCTGCTCTATTCGGTCAAAATTTCATCCATGAAACGCACGGAAAACACGTACACCCGTGCCAAGGCCGTATTTTTCCACTGCCTTCTGCACTTTGCCGTGACGGCCCTTATCATGCTTCCGTATTCCCTGGCTTTCCGGCTCAAGGCCGCCGCCTATATCAGTCTTTTCCACTTTTTCATCGACATGGCCAAAGTCAGTTCAGAGCGGTTTGTTTACGGCAGGAACGCAGGCGCCGCCATGAAACGGATCGATGCCCTCACCTATATGCTCGGCAGGCGGAACGGTCCGGGCGCCCGGTTCCTGGACCACAATTTCAAAAGGTGGACGGCCCTGACCGTCACGGATCAGCTTCTCCATGTGGCCGTGATGGTCAGTTTCGTGATTTTATGGGGAACCCCTTGAAAAGGGCAATTGCATTGCCGGCGGCAAAAATCCAACCCTTTATTGGTTGTTTTTAAACCGGGGGTTTTACCCGGTTACAACCGTGAACGATTGAAACACTCGCGTGTTTCGTCATTCCGGCCTCTGGCCGGAATGTCAAGCCACCCGCTTTGCGGGTGGCAGTTGACTTAACTGTATTATTCAAAGGCCTCGTTTTTAAATTGAAAGCATAATGCCACACGAAGATCATACGGATATGCACACACGGTATTTCAAGGTGGCTGGCATCACCGTCCGGCTGGATGCCGAGCTGCCGATTGCACCGGACACCTTTGCCCCCAAATTCACCCTGTTTGAGACGGACGGGCCGGGAGCGGATACGGTTCATCTGGTGCACCGGTTTTCTCTGCCGGACATGGACCGGTCGTTCGGCCGGCAGGTCTACCGGAAACCGCCCTGGGTGATCTACAGGGATGCGGACCGGTGGGTGTATGTGCTCGAGGCCGCTTCCGATCCGGACAATCCCCTGGTCCGGCAGGTAAGCTTTGCCCGTCTCGATCACACCCGGGTGGATATCCACAACAGCGATCTCGGCCGGAAAGCCTTTGAGGCCGGTCACCTCGGGGCGCTGACCATGACCCCCACCGACCAGATTCTTCTGGCCGCCCTGCTGGCGGACCGCTCCGGCTGCTATCTCCACTCGGACGGCGTGAACATGGGGGGAAAGGGATTCCTGTTCGTCGGCCATTCGGGCGCCGGCAAGTCCACCATTGCCACGCAGCTCAAGGACAGGTGCGAGATCCTCTGCGACGATCGCATGATTGTCCGGAAATGGGACGGCCGGTTCTTTATCCACGGCAACTGGAGCCACGGTACCATGCCGGTTGTCTCGGCCGGGTCTGCGCCGCTCTCGGGCATTTTTTTCCTGGAGCAGGCGGATGAAAACCGGATTGTGCCCGTGAAAAACCGCATGGAGATTATCACAAAACTGCTGGCCTGCCTGATAAAACCCCTGGTGACAAAAGAGTGGTGGGAGAAGATGCTCACCCTGGTCGAAGACCTGGCCGATTCGGTGCCCTGCCGCCGCCTCCGGTTTGACCGATCCGGGGATGTGTACCGTATCCTGAAAGATTTCTGAGTTTTCCTTTTGTCAGCAGCGTCCAGGGCACTTTATATGAAACTGTTTTAACAGCGTTCAGCCGGCAACATTTGGCTAACAGCTAACAGCTAACGGCTAACGGCTAACAGCTAACAGCTAACAGCTAACGGCTAACGGCTAACGGCTAACAGCTAACGGCTGCTGTCTGCCGGTTCTTGTTTTTTTGCTTTTTGTCGTCCCGGTACCGGCCATGTATGTTGGAATGAGTCTGCCCTCATCGTTTGACTCCGGTTCAAATTGCCGTATAATAATAAAAGGAAACTTTAATGTCGGGTGTTATTCAAATGCCCCCTTTGTGTCAACGACCACCCGCCAGGCGGGTGGCTTTGCGTTCCGGCCACAGGCCGGGCCCGAAGAGATTTTTATGAAAGAGAGCAGCCGTACCGACTATGTCGTGAAAAAAGCGCTTTCGGGCGATACCCTGTGGTCCGGCAGGAAACCGCTGCTGCCGGAGCTGGACATGGAACTCACCGAACGGTGCAACAACAACTGCATCCACTGCTATATCAACCGGCCGGTCCATGACCCGGAGACGGAAAAACGGGAGATGACAGCGGACCGGATCGGTGAGATCCTTAACGAAGCGGCGGCGGCCGGCTGCATGACCGTCCGGTTCACCGGGGGCGAGCCCCTGCTCCGGCACGATTTCTCCGATATTTATTTGTATGCGAGACGCCTGGGTATCGCCACGGTCATCAGCACCAACGCCACCCTTGTGACCCCTGAGCTTGCCGCCCTTTTCATGCGCTATCCGCCGGGCCGTCCTCTGGATATCACGTTGTACGGGATGAAAAAAGCGTCCTACGAGTCGGTTTCCCGGACTCGTGGCAGCTTTGATGCGGCCATGCACGGCATTGAACGCCTTTTGGAGAACCGCATCCCTTTTACCTTGCGGGGTATCCGTCTGCCGGGCAGGGAAAATGAAATTCCGGCTCTGGAAACCTTTGCCGCCAGGCATTCGGCCGACGGGAAACTTTCCGGGCTCTCCATGAACTTCAATCTCAGGGCAAGGCGGGACAGCCCGGAAAAGAACCGGGTGATCCAAAGCCTCCGGGCCGGACCGGCAGAAACCCTCAGGGTCCTCACCCGGGACCGGGCGGCCTACATAAACGAGAAAAAGCAGTTTGCCGCGAAATTCATGGGGCCGGGCGGCCCGTACCTGTTCACCTGCGGCTGCGGAAAGGGCGGTACCGTGGATGCATACGGCATTCTCCAGCCCTGCCTGCTGCTGCGGCATCCGGAGACGGTGTACGATCTTGAAAACGGTTCCCTCACGGACGCCCTGACCGGTTTTTTCCCGCAGCTGCGGCAGAGAAAGGCGAAAAATCCGGACTACCTGGAACGGTGCGCCCGCTGCTTTCTCAAGGGCCTGTGCGAGCAGTGCCCGGCCCATTCCTGGATGGAGACCGGTACCCTGGATACGCCCGTGGCATACCTCTGCCGGACGGCCCATGAACAGGCCCGGTTTCTTGGCCTGATGACTGCAGGGGAAAAGGCGTGGGAAGTGGATAACTGGCGGGAACGCATAAGCGCGTTTACAGGAGGGACCGATTCAGGTAAAACGGAAACATGATGACCGGTAACAACAACAGCAGCGGCATTGATCCGGACGGCATCTACTTGCCGTCGGAGGACGTGGTGGCCCGGCAGATCGAGGATGAGTTCATCCTGGTGCCCATTGCCTCCGGTATCGGCGACATGGAGGATGCCCTGTACACCCTCAACGAGACCGGCCGGGCCGTATGGGAAAGACTGGCCGAAGACAGGACGGTAAACGATGTGGTGGACGAACTCCTGGAGGAGTTCGATGCCGATCGGGAGACCGTCTGCCGGGATGTCTGCGGCATCCTGGCCGAGCTTTTAAAACTCAGCATGGTCGAGCGCCGCACCTGAGAGACAGGTACGGCAACAGCGGTCGGCACGCCTTTTCCCATCGTTCACGAGGGGCCGGTGCCTTTGTAATACGCCGCTTTCCGGCTTTTAACGGCTCCGCCTGATAGTGACGGCCGGAAAGCCGGCTGGACAAAAGATCGCAAAAGGAGGGCACGCCTCATATGGAAAAGGTGGACCTGCCCGACTCCGGGCTGGCGGAAAAGATCCGGGACAAGGGACTCCCCGCATCAATCTCCTTTGACCTCACCGCCCGGTGCAACAACAACTGCCGGCACTGCTATATCAACCTGCCGCCGGATCATGAAAAGGCCCGTTCCCTTGAACTGGGCATTACCGAAATCAAGGATATCGCCGACCAGGCCGTGGACAGCGGGGTGCTGTGGTGCCTGTTGACCGGCGGGGAACCCCTGCTGCGGAAGGACTTCAGCGACATTTATCTGATGCTGAAACGAAAGGGGCTGCTGGTTTCCGTTTTCACCAACGCCTGTCTCATCGACGAGACACATGTGGATCTTTTTAAACGATACAAGCCGCGGGAGCTCGAGGTCACGGTTTACGGCGTGACCCCCGAAACCTATGAACGGGTCACCGGGGTGAAAGGCAGTTTCCGCCGGTTCCGCCGCGGGCTTGATCGCCTGATCGAAAACGACATCCCGGTATCCCTGAAGGCCATGGCCATCCGTTCCAACGTCCATGAAATAGAGAAGATCGCCCGTTTCTGTTCGCAATATTCAAGGAAAAAATTCCGGTTCGACCCGTTTCTCCACAAGCGGTATGATTTTGACGAAAGGCGCAACCGGCTCATCGCATCGGAACGCCTCACCAAAGACGAAATCGTGCAGGTGGAACGGAACAATCTCGAACGCCGCCAGGCCCTGGTTGAAAACTGTGAACACCTGATTTTGGACGATCCCGTGGATGCCGGGGGCCGGATTTTCACCTGCGGCATACTGAAAAACGGGTATGAGATCAGTTATGACGGGAAACTCAGGCTCTGCGCCGCCCTGTTTCACCCCGACTATGTCCGGGACTTGAGAAAAGTGCCCCTGGCCCGGGCATACCGGGAAATCGCCCACAATATTGTCAATGCCAGATCCGACAATCCGGCCTTTTTGAACAAGTGCAACCGGTGTTCTGTCATCAACCTGTGCTATTTCTGCCCGGCCAATTCTTACCTCGAGACCGGCCGCCTTGACACGCCGGTGGACACCTTCTGTGAAAACGCCCGGGCACGGCATAAAGCCGTTTTGAAATGGCGAAACATCGCTTCCGACCATCCGTGACCGCTCTCACAATGACGGACGGATTCCGGTCAAAAAATGTCAGAAAAGCTTGCACCGGAAACCGGTAAGTGGTTTTATCGGATCTGTACCGCTTTTCGAAAAACCCGGGAAAACCCCTTTAAGATAAGAGATTCGGGCCGTCGGAGTCACAGTGCACATAAACGGGAAACCCGGCCGGTAAACCGGTCCGATTTTTGCATTGTTTTTTGCATTGTTTTATGTTGCAGCGGATTGTAATGGTGGTGTATATGCGGAAAATTGTGAAAAAAAATCAATGGACAAAGCCGGAACTGAAGGTGCTGGTCAGGAGCAGCAGTGAAGAGGCTGTGCTGGCGGGCTGCAAAGGCCACGGCTCCTTTTTCGGGGACGGCCCCCTCGGCGTGGACTGCATCGGCTGGTTCCCGGCGCAGCTCTGCAACAGCGAATCCACTTCGTGATCCCTTTTTCATCCGGTCAGGTGCAGTGGCCCGCCCGATTTGCCTGCCGCAGCCTGGCCCCGGCGGAACCGCACTCCGCTTACCGGCAGACTCTATCGGATATCCTGACAATATTTGACACAGTCTTCGGACAAAATTCGTCAACAGGAGTTGATGAGCCCGGCCGCCAAACCGCCGGCGATTTTTTCCGCCGGTGGTCCCTGCCCGGTCAGTTTCGGCTGAAAACCGCCTGGATCTTGACATTACAGCTTTCGGTCTTATATTTTGAATATAATCATAAAATTGCAACGCTCCAAAACGGCACGGTTGTTGCATAACTTATTTACGAAAGAAACATAGAGCAACAGCCCACTGAGAATCAAAGACAACCCGCAGAATTGAACATTCCAGGGTATAATGACGATGTTGCCGGCTGAATCCGTTGGATTCGCCGCGATATATACGGCTGAAGGGACGTGACAAAAATGAAAAAAAGATGGATAAAACCACAACTTGGGATACTGGTCAGAAGCCGGAGTGAAGAGGTGGTGTTGATAACCTGTAAGAATCCCAGTGAAAAGCATGGACCAGGTGCACCTCCCTGTCACTCAAGCGCACCTCAACGCTGTAGCAATCCAGACGCGTCATAATATCCCCAAGTCTTTTTCTGATAAAAGAGCACATGAAGCAGTACGGGATGAAATGCCAAAGCCATATAGATGAGAATGCACAGAGGGCTGCAAATCCAAGGTCAAAATTGTTGACAGTTACCGGTTAGCACGCACCTATAGTATGAAGATACCCCGATCTTTCCGACCCCCAACCCGTAAAACATTAATTCCCCCCCGCCTCCGGCGAAATACCCGGAGCTCCTTGACCTTTTCCTTTGATTTGTTTACAGTTTAGTATAACGGACGTACGGACATAATGAAAAATTGAGCCTGCTGGCCCATGGATTTTAAACAGACATTCGAAACAATTGCTCATTCCTTTGAAAAAGAGAACCTCAAGTACGCCCTCATTGGCGGCTTGGCGCTTGAATCGGCCGGTGTTCCGCGTGCCACTGCGGATATTGATCTTCTGGTTCTTTCAAAAGATATGGAAACCGTCAGATCGATCATGATGTCGAATGGGTATCAACCTGTTTTTGAAAGCGAAGAGGTGGCGACTTTTATTGGAAGCACCGACGCATTGGGGCGGGTCGATTTTCTTCTGGCGCACCGGAAATATACACTGGCAATGATTGAACGGGCTGAAAAAAAACCGGTGCTTGAGGGGAAAGCCGAGATATCTGTTGTTCAGCCGGAAGACCTGATTGGATTGAAAATTCAGGCCATGGCAAACAACCCTGAGAGAGTTAATCGGGAGATGGCGGATATCCGGATGGTTTTGCAGAAAAACGCTGATATGCTGGATTTCAGCAGAATTGAAGAGTATTTTGAGCTGTTTGGCAGGCTTGCCGACTATGGAAAATTGATGGATGAGCTGAAAAATGCTGACTGAAGAAGAAAAAGCGGAGATGCTGGCGGACGCCGGGAGCGCATCGAGAAGGGCCGATTTCAGAGCGGCCCAGGCAGCCGCCGCTTCTTATACGGGCGGCACTTCTCTGGATCGTCACATCCGGTTTCTCGATGATATCCAGGCCGTATTCGGCCCTTTTGACGTGTCAGAAAAACCGGTGCCGGCGCATAACAACAAACTCTGAAAAAGAGCGGCGAAGCCCTTTCACTTTTAAAAACGCATGTGGGGCATCCCGGGGAACCCATGGGCAAGGCGATGACCGCTGATACGGGAAAAAAGATGACAAAACACGGCAGGGCATCTGATCCGCGGAAGCTTGGAGAAATAGAAAGCCTTTTTCACAAGCTTCGGGATAAAGGGGTTTTCTGGAGTTATGCAAAAGATATCAGTTATGAGGATGTCGGCAGCGATCTCTTTATTGAACACCTGCTGAAATACGGAGATTTTCAGGATATCCGGTCCGGGGTTGACCTGTTTGACAAAACGGTTGTGAAAAAGGTCTGGGAAGAGCGGCTTAAAAGTGATCAGCGGTTTATAAAGCTGAATGTGATGCTTGCCAGGGTCTTTTTCAATATGGATGTGGACAGCGGCTATTTTAAAAAAGTAACAAATGAAAGACTTGAAAAACTTAAACTGTTTAACTCCTGATACACAAAATCTGCTGCTGGAACTGATCGATACCTGCCCGTTCCTGAACAAGTACGTGCTTGCCGGCGGCAGTGCCCTTGCTCTGCATTTGTGCCACCGGAAAAGTGAAGACCTCGATTTTTTCACCTATACTGACAGTTTTGACAAAAAAGAAATCTTTGATTACCTGAACCGGTTTGGCAAAAAAGAGATACTCAATCAGACCGATCAGCAGGTGGATGTGTTGATCAATGGGGTTAAAGTGACGTTTTTCAACGCAAAATGGGCGTTTCTCGAACCGCCTGTGAAAAAAAAGTTTCATCTTGCCTCCCGCGAGTCTATTGCCGCCATGAAAGTGAACGTACTGTTCCTGCGGGCCCGATACCGGGACTATTATGACCTGTATTGCCTTGTCAAAAACGGCATGCTGCTTGAAAAAATTTTTGAATGCGGCTTGTATGTGATCGGCGGTATCACGTTCAAGCTTTTTGCAACGGCTTTAATTTACGTAGAAGACATTGAAGATGACAGTATTGCTCATCTGGCCCCCGAAGAAGATATAACCCGCGAGGAGATCAGGGACTTTTTCCAGGCAAAGCTGTCGGGAGTCAAAAGTGATAACCAGTGAAAAAATGCAGTCCGGCCTGAAGAAAAGCCTTTGTTTCAACTTTGTAAAATTCACAAACAGATTCAAGAGGGAGATTGTGAAATCGTTCGTGAAAATCTGGTCATCCGGAACAACGTGATCCCGCGATGAATATCAGGGAAAGATATGGCAAACTCAAAAACAGAGAAGAAAAAACAGAAACGCAAGCAAAAGAAAAAAGATACGCGGCGCTCCCGGTCTAAACATATCACCAGGGAAAGCGGGTGGTATCATCTGGCGGAGGCCGATTATTTTATAAGCACCGGTTCGCCTGTTAAAGCGGTAAGGCACGTGAAAAGAGCGGCTGCAGCGCTTCCCGGTGAAACGGAGGTGCTTCAGCTCATGGGGTATATCGGTCAACAGGCCGGGGACAAAGCCCTGGAGCTGCAGGCGATTAACGGCATGGACCGGATTGGCGGCATCCAGGATGATATGAAACTTACCCGGGTGTATATTCTGTACAACCTCTCCAGGTATGAAACCTGCCTGGAAGAAGTGCAGAAGCTGCTCAAAGAGTTTACCGCCCTTAAAATTGAAAAGAAAAGAGACGTCAAAAAAGAGCTGAAGACCGTTGAGCACTACTGCATGCTGCAGTTGGCCGAGATGGAGCAGGAGAGACTGGAGAAGAAGAACAGGGTTTTACAACAGAAAAAGAAACGCAGTCAGAAAAAACAAAACAGCAAACCGGAAGCAGGAGAAAAACAGCAGCCGGCGGCACCCGAAAACAAACCGCTTCAGGGCCAAGGGATCCAAACAGCACCGGTAAGAACGGAACAGCAGAGAGCCGAACCCGCTAATGCCGATGCCGCCTCCAAAGCCGGTTCAATCCGGGATGTGCCTGTGGTCTGCAGTGTTGATGACACCCCGTTTTTCGATCTTCTTGAAGATCCGGAACCGTCGACACCGGAATCCTTTGACCTGGCCCTGATGAGCCATCAGATCCGTTTTACAGAGTCATTTGAAACCCTTGTCTGCCTGACATCCCTGAACCAGGTCCGCTCCTTCTGGTACCAGGAAGAGACGGCCAAAAAGGTGCTGAAACAGTTCCGGGGCAGGGCGCTTCTCTCCGATGAAGTGGGACTTGGCAAAACCATTGAAGCGCTTATGATACTGGTGGAGTACATCAGGAGAGGAATGGTGAAATCCGGTCTGATACTGACCCCGACTCCCCTTGTCAGCCAGTGGAAAGAGGAGCTGAAACTGAAATTCAATATGGATGTGCCATCCACGGATGATCCCGAGTTCAAGGCAGGCACCCGCTCATTCTGGGACCATCCCTTTGTTGTGGCATCGATCAACCATGCCAAATCAAAAAAGAACTTTGACCTTGTCACGTCAAAAGAGTACGATATCATCATTGTGGATGAGGCTCATCACCTGAAAAACCGCGCCACACTGAACTGGAAACTTGTCAATTCATTAAAAAAGCGGTTTATCCTTCTCTTGACGGCAACCCCTGTGGAAAACAATCTCATGGAGCTGTACAACCTCATCACCCTGCTGAAACCGGGCCAGCTCGCCACGGCCAAAGCCTTCAGGGAAAAATTCATGACCCGGGGCGATCCCACGGACCCCAGAAACCAGGCATTGTTAAAAGAGCTCCTCGGCCAGGTGATGATCCGGAACACAAGGGCTCTTTCCGGTATTCATATTCCGCCGAGATTTGCTGAAACCATCACCATAGACCCTGTAGAATCGGAAAAAACGTTTTACAAAAGACTGGAAGACCTGATCATCTCTCTTAATACCGCACAAAAGGGCAAGGCAAAGGTTGTTGTTAAAAATCTCCTTGCTCAGGCAGGCTCCTCCCCAACGGCAGTTGCATCGAGTCTTGACAACATGCTTGTTAAAAAACAGTATCCGTATGAGATTGAACAGGAGATACGGGCGGTGAAGAACCTCTGCCGGACAACCGTGGATACACCCAAGAACCTGGCTTTGAAGAAGGTGATAAATGCCACCGGGGAAAAGATCATTGTGTTTGTAAAATACAGAGGCACCATAGACCATCTGGCCGAATTCCTTGAATGGCATAATATTTCCTTTTCACTTTTCCACGGCGCCATGGACAACCGGCAAAAGGATCAGGCCATTGAAGATTTCCGCACCAAAACCCGGGTACTTGTCACAACGGAAATCGGCGGAGAGGGCAGAAATCTGCAATTCTGCTCCCGCATGGTAAACTATGATCTTCCCTGGAACCCCATGAAAATTGAACAGAGAATCGGCAGGATTCACAGAATCGGCCAGGAAAACCCGGTGCAGATCTTCAACTTCTGCGCCGCAGGTTCTATCGAGGATTATATCCTGGACATCCTTGACAGAAAAATCAATATGTTTGAAATGGTCATCGGAGAGATCGATATGATTCTTGGCCGTATAAAGGGAGAAAAGGAGTTCAGCGACATGGTGTATGATCTCTGGGTCGGTGCCCAGTCAGACCGGGAGCGGAAACAATCCTTTTCAAACCTGGGGACGAAAATGAAACGGGCCAAAACCGGATACAACAAAACCCGCGAACTTGATGACACCTTGTTTGGTGACAACTATGAGCTCTGATTCTTATTCATCCGGCGGTGCCCCGGACCTCACCGCCTTTGTAACCCGTTTTTTCTCGGCAAACGGGGCTGTCATGGAAAAAAGGGAAAAGGGAATGCATCTTCTTTTGCCTGAGGCAACCGCGACAGCCCTGGATGTAGACGAGGAGATTTTTCTGGCAGAAGACCCCGAGCATCTGGAAAATAACCAGGGGAAACAGTGCCATGCCATACAGTTTCAAACCCCTTTGCTTGACAGTATTGTCTCCATGGCAGGCGCAGTCCCGCCATTTCTCCAGGCGGCCCTTAATTTTCCCTATATCAAGACCCAGGGATTTGAAAATTTGATAAAAGAGCAGTTCACCTTTTACAAGAGCAAAATAAAAGGGGTTTCCACAGCAGAGACCATCACCCGTTACCTTATCCTCACATGCAGGTATCTGGCCCAGAGTGATGAACAGAAGCAGGGATTGATCGATTTTTCCGTCAACCTTGAAACCATGGCGTTTGCCCCTGACATGCCAAAGATGATGGTGAACGCTGAAAAACAGTACGCTTTTGAAAAGATCGGCGGGTTATCCCATCAAAAGATCCGTAAAATCCACAGCCTTGTCTCGTCCCTGGGCCCCTCAGCCCTTGAAAATGCGCTTGAGTCCTTCAAAAAGAGCATGAACCGCAGATACAAAAGGGACAGCGAAAGCCTTGACACCTATTACAGCGCCCTGGAAAAGGAGATGGCTGAAAGCCTTGACAGAACCGGGCTCTCGGAAAAAGTGATCCGGGAGAGGGAGGCAAAAATCGCCATGCTCCCTGAAGAGCTTGCCGCAAAGAAAAAAGACCTTTTGAACAAGTATACCATCAAACTCAGTTTTTCTCCGGCAGCAGCGTTTCTTGTGACAACACCCTGTGTCCGGGCATCTGTCACCCTGATCACCGGCCGCCGGACGAAAACTTTCCCCGTTATTTATAACCCGGTGACCAAACAGATGGACCCGGTGGTCTGCAGCAGCTGCGGCACCAGCACCTATGCCGCCGGCCTCACAGACACCCTTGATTTGTGCTGCCCGGACTGTCAATAGTAGTAGGGGTCAAATCTTTATTCTTGACATTTATCCTTGACAAAAATGGATGAGTGATTTAAACATGGATATGGCCAGACAGCTTCGCATCCAGTATCCCGGCGCTTATTATCATGTCACTGCGCGCGGCAACGCCCGGCAGGATATTTACAGAGACCACAGGGATTATGACCGGTTTTTAAATATCTTGTCCGAGTCACTGGATATCTTTAATGTGTCATTGCTTGCCTATGTCTGCATGACCAATCACTTTCATCTGTTTGTGACTACACCGGAGGGGAACCTGGCCGAATTCATGCGCCATTTTAACATTACCTATACGTCTGCATTCAATCGCCGTCACAACCGCGCCGGCCATCTGTATCAGGGACGATACAAATCTTTCCTCGTGGATGCGGACAATTATTTAAAGGAAGTGTCCCGGTATATTCATTTAAACCCGGTGCGGATAAAAAAACACGCCCGCAATTCAAATGAAGAAAAAATCAGGTTGCTTGAACAATACAGGAACAGCAGTTTTGGAGGGTACGTGCGCTTAAAAAAAAGGGCTGATTTTATCAACTATCAGAAGATTCTGGATTGTTTCGGCGGAGATAATTCAGAAGGAAGAAAAAGATACCGGCAATTTGTTTACAATGGACTTACAAGGGACCTGGAAGGGGTTTCGGATCTGGTAAACAAAATGGGAATCATCGGTGATTCGGATTTTGTGGAACATATCCGGCAATCCTATCTGGAAAAGGATTTTGGGAAATCACACAGGGAACAACCCCAGTTAAAAGTTGCCAGAAATTACTGGATGCCGGAAGATCTGATCAAAAAAGTTTCTCAAATTCTCGGAAAAGACGAAGATGAAATTTGCCGGCGGGGTAAAAACTCAAAGGATCGCGCCATTTTAATGGCACTTTTATACCGGTTTTGCAACATCACCCAGGCTGAAGTGGGAAGGCTTGTCGGTGGAATTGACTACAGCGCCGTGAGCGTCGCCCGAAAGCGGTTACGCCTCAGAATGGAATCGGATGCCGCTTTAAGGCAGCAGTTTGAGGACATGGCCGATAAATTGTCAAGATTAAAGATTTGACCCCTATTACTATTATTCAAACCACTCTGGTGATGTCGGTCATGCCGGACCGGACCGTGGTGCCGGAATGGGAGGAGAGCCGGGATGAAATCGACGACGAAACAGCCCGGGAACAGGCGGGTATCCACCGTCTGTTTAAAAACGATCCCGACACCTGGCTGTTTTATCTGGGATTCCGTACACCGGCCGGAAATCTCTCTTCCGGGGTTGATTTTTTTTCAGGGGTTGCCGGGCTGTTTGTAAACAAGCTCACCCGCATTCCGGAGCTGGAATCGCTCCGCCACAAGGTGAAAATACCGTTGGCACAACACGAACTTGACGGGTTCCTGCAACGCGTGCCCATGATCACCGGGGCCGAATATATCGACAAAGAGATGCTGCTGGACCTGTGGCAGGGTTTTAGCGACATATTCTCGGACAGGATCCGCTCCCATGAAGGGACGGTGGCTTCCTTCTTCCATGAGCTGAATCCCGGGATCCACCTTGCCGGCCGGGTGTTTTTCCATTTGGTGGAAAACCGGAACAGCCAATCGCCGTTTGCTTTTATGGCCACGTACTCGGACGGGATGGGGCCGGACAAAACCCCGAGGCATCTGCCCCTGAAGCACGCCCTTCAACAGTTCGATACCGACCAGCTGTATGACCTTTTGTCCACGGTGTACCGGGCGGCTGAAAAAAGCCCGTTCATTCAGGGCCTTATCGATTCCGGGGAACTTTTTCACCCGTTACACTGGGACCGGCACGAAGCGTTTCATTTTTTAAAGGAAATTCCGCTTTACGAAGAATCCGGTGTGCTGTGCCGGATACCGGACTGGTGGAAACCCGGTTCAAAGAATACACGGGTGAATCTGTCGTTCGGGGAAAAACAGCCCGCTTTTGTCGGGATGGAGGCCCTTTTGGATTTTGATGCCGAAATTATGCTGGGGGATGTGGCGATCTCGAAAGAACAGGCCCGGCAAATGCTCGAGGAATCCGAAGGCCTGGCGTTCATCAAGAACAGGTGGGTCCGGGTGGATCATGACAAATTGACCCAGGCGATCCGGGCGTGTGAAGCCGCAGAGCAGATGGCAGGCAGGGGCCTTACGTTCCGGGAGGCCATGCAGATGCAGCTCAACCCGGACAAATTTTTGAAAAAGCGGGCAGACGGTGTTGAACTGGGCACGTCCAACGGGGAATGGCTCGAAACCGTGATGGACAGGCTGAAGCAGCCGGAGAAAATCAGTCACATAAAGCCGGGAGAAGCGTTTAACGCCGCGCTTCGCCCCTACCAGGAGAAAGGGCTGGGCTGGCTTTGTTTCCTGGATTCGCTCAATTTCGGGGCCTGTCTGGCCGATGACATGGGCCTTGGTAAAACAGTCCAGCTTCTGGCATTTTTAAGCGTACTCAAGAAAGAAAAAAAAGTGAGCGCGGCAAGCCTTCTTGTGGTGCCGGCGTCCCTTATATCGAACTGGATTGGCGAAATCGACCGGTTCTATCCCGGCCTCGATGTGCATGCGGCGCATCCGGGCTTTGCAGACGCCGTTCCGGGCGGGCGAACCGGTCCGGCAGAGACAACGACAAAGGCCGATGCCGGCACAAAGGCCGGTGCCGGCAACACCTCTTTTCCGGACGGGTATGATCTGGTCATCACAAGCTATGCACTGGTCCACCGGTACGAATGGCTGTCACAATACCACTGGCACTACGTGATACTGGATGAAGCCCAGGCCATTAAAAACCCGGCTGCCAAACAGACCCGGGCGGTGAAAAAGCTTTCCGCGGACAACCGGATCATCCTGACCGGCACGCCGGTGGAAAACCGGGTGTCAGACCTGTGGTCACTGTTTGATTTTTTGAATCCGGGCCTTCTCGGGAACAAAACCGAGTTCGGCCGGTTCGCCAGAAAACTGTCATCCGATGCAACCGGATACACCCGGCTCAGAAAGATTGTGTCGCCGTATATTCTGCGCCGGCTTAAAACGGACAAGTCGGTGATTCCGGATCTGCCGGACAAGGTGGAGATGAAATCCTATGCCGATCTTACCGGAAAGCAGATTGTACTGTACAATAAAGCGGTGTCGGATCTTGCAGAGCAGATTGCCGACTCCGGGGGGATACAGCGCAAGGGGCTGGTCCTGGCTTCCCTTCTGAAGTTCAAACAGCTTTGCAACCACCCGGATCAGTTTTCCGGGACAGGAGCGTTCAGGGAAACGCACAGCGGGAAATTCCGGAGATTGCGCCAGATTGCCGAAACCGTGCTTGAAAAACGTGAACGCATGCTGGTGTTCACTCAGTTCAAGGAGATGACCGGTCCCCTGAAAGCGTTTCTTGAAACCGTTTTTCAGCATGAAGGCATAGTGCTTCACGGCAGTGTGCCGGCCGGCAGCAGAAAAAAGATTATCGACAGGTTTCAGGGAGAGTCCTGGTGTCCCTTCATGGTGCTTTCCCTCAAGGCCGGCGGTGTCGGGCTGAATCTCACAAAGGCGAGCCACGTGGTCCATTTCGACAGGTGGTGGAACCCGGCCGTGGAAAACCAGGCCACGGACAGGGCCTTCCGGATCGGCCAGGACAAAAAGGTGGTCGTTCACAAGTTCGTGACCCGGGGCACCATTGAAGAAAGAATCGATGAAATGCTGGAGGAGAAAAAGGACCTGGCCGGGCGGATTGTGGAAGCTTCCGGGGAAAACCTGGTCACGGAAATGGATGATTCGCAGCTTCTGGATTTATTCCGGCTGCGCCTTGAGGAGGAGGAGCGATGAGGTATTCCCGGTTCCCCAGATACGTCTCTGTTGCGGAAAGACGGGCCAGGGCGGAACAAAAAATCAAAAAGATGAGAAAGAAAAATCCGGATCTTGAACCGGTGATCATAGACGGCAGGGCCATTTCCACAACCTGGTGGGGCAGACAGTGGAACAAAAACCTGGAAAGATACGCTGATTTTCAAAACCGTATCGGCAGAGGTAGAAGCTACGTACGTCACGGTGCAGTGCTCGATTTGACCATCCATCCCGGTGAGGTGTCGGCCCGGGTATCGGGCTCGGGTTCACGGATCTATTCGGTTTCCGTTTTTATCAAGCCCATTTTTAAAAAGTACTGGGCCGGGATAAAAAAAGGGTGCAGGGGGCGTTTGGACAGCTTGCAGAAACTCGCCGCGGGCAAGTTTCCCAAAGATCTGGGCGACTTTTTCACCCAAAAGGGGAAGGGGCTGTTTCCAAGTCCCAAAGAGATCGATTTTGTCTGCACCTGCCCGGACATTGCCTATATGTGCAAGCATGTGGCCGCCGTTTTGTACGGCGTCAGTGCGCGCCTGGACAAGGATCCCAGCCTTTTGTTCGTGTTGCGGAACGCGGATATGAACGAGCTGGTCGAACAGACCGTCAGGGAGAGCAGAAAAGACCTTCTGTCAAAGGCGGAAAAGACATCCGCCCGCATCATCGAGGATGAGTCGACACTCTCTGATATGTTCGGTATCGACCTGGCGCCGTCAAACGCACCTGAAAAAGCCGCACGCTCATCCGTAAAATCCGCGCCGGCGAAAAAGAAAAAAACAGCTGAATCCGGTTCTCCGGCAGAGCAGATCGAAAAGATGATCCGCCGCCGTAAAAAAGGCATGCCCGTGGCCGAGCTGATCCAAAAATCCGGTTTGCCGGACCAGAAGGTGCGAAACACCGTGTTCCAGCTCAAACAAAAGGGAAAGATCGAAACTGTTTCCAGGGGCGAGTATTTGGGGTCAAATCTTTATTCTTGACAAATGAGCGACAAAAAAAGGACAAGAGGATAGGCGAAGATCTTTTGATAATTTGTCAAGAATAAAGA
>CAYZHB010000024.1:0-31895 GCA_964478245.1 uncultured Desulfobacterales bacterium
TGGAGCCAACGATAGGATTCGAACCTACGACCTGCTCATTACGAGTGAGCTGCTCTACCGGCTGAGCTACGTTGGCTCGCCATTAAAATAATCCAGAGACGTAAAATTTGCAAGGGCTCAGACACGGAATCGTGAAATTTTGCGTTTTTATTGATTTTTTCTTACTGTTTGATGAGATCGAATAAATTTAATTCATTTTATTGGCTTGTACTCAAGAATCCGTTATGCTATAGCCTTACCAAAAGGATGAGTTTTCCATGCGGATTTCATTACGGCAAAGAGAGCAGGTAAAGGGGTCCGCACGGAACTGGTGACTTTATTTACAAAAAAAGGAGGAGCTAAATGGAAAAAAGATTCAGATTCAATTGGTCAAAGGCGTTTTTAGGGATTGTTGCTGTCACCTTCCTGTTTACGGTCAGTGTACCGGCGGCCTTTTCCAAGGACGCCAAGATCGGGGCATTGATACCCATGACAGGCGATCTCCAGGCATACGGTAAATCCTGTCTTACCGGCGTTAAGCTTGCCGTGGAGCAGATTAATGAAGACGGCGGTGTTTTCGGTAAAGAGCTTGCGATCAAGATCGGTGACACCCAGACCAAGCCGCAGTCCGGTATCGATGCCGCCCAGAAACTTGTTTCGATTGAAAACGTTTTCGGTATTGTCGGGGCCCTCTCCAGCGGCGTTACCATACCCGTCGCCCAGAGTGTCACCAGCAACGCCAAAGTCCCGCAGGTTTCTCCGGCTTCAACGTCGCCCGTTATTACAGATCTTTCCGACAAAGATTACCTGTTCAGATCGGTGCCGTCGGATGCTTTCCAGGGGGTAGCGCTGGCGGAGGTTATCGATGAAGCCGGATATAAAAATGTGGCGACCCTTTACGTGAACAACGATTACGGCGAAGGACTGGCCCAGAGCTTTAAAGGGGCTTTTGAGAAAAAAGGCGGCGTTGTGTCCGCCTCCCTTGCTTATGAACCGGGGAATGCCTCCTACAGGGGGGAACTTGCCAAGGCCGCTTCAAAGGATGCCGAGGCGCTCCTGCTGATCGGTTATCCGGAAAACGGGATCACCATCCTGCGCCAGGCACTTGAAGAGGGGTATTTTTCAACGTTTGTCTACTCGGACGGACTCAAGGCCCCTGAAATTATTGCGGCCATCGGTGCAAAATACCTGAACGGCTCTTTCGGGACAGCACCGCAGGCCATGAAAGATACAGAGGCGGCCCAGTTGTATGACAAGGCCTACAAAAAGCGATTCGGTGAAGCGCCCCCCAAGCCGTATATCGACACCTCTTATGATGCCGTGTATGTGCTGGCGCTCGCAGCCGAGAAAGCCGGATCTGACAAGGGTGCAGATGTCCAGAAAGAACTTCGCAACGTGGCCAATCCCCCTGGTGAAAAGATTCTCCCGGGTCAGTGGGCAAAAGCGGTTAAGCTGATCGCCGAAGGAAAAGAAATTCAGTATGTGGGGGCTTCCGGGTCCATCGATTTTGACGATGTCGGTGATGTATCCGGTACGTTTGCCCACTGGATGATTAAGGACGGCGAAATTACCACGGTCAAGGTCTTTGAACCTGAAATGTAGTCACGGGATGTTTAGGGCGGTCAGACAGACAGTTGACCGCCGCTCATTTTGTTTGACGGGTTGTATCCGAACCGGGTGCCTTCTGCACCCGGTTTAAAACCCGCAATACCCCCTCTTTCCTCTTTTGCCTGATTGGTTGTTTTCAAACCGGGGACTGTGCGCCCCCGGTTACAAGGTTACAACCGTCAACGATTGAAACTCTTGCGTGTTTCGCCCTTCCGGCCTCTGTGGCGGGCTCGAAGAGATGAACACGTCAAGCCACCCACCCGCTTTGCGGGTGGGTGTTGACTGCCGTAAAGCGCTTGCTGCGGTCACTCTTCCAGATATTTGGGCTTTGGCGGTTTTTCCGGCAGAAGTCCCTGGGGCCTTGCAATCAGGATGACTTCCAGTAAAAAGCCGATGAAGAATATCCGGAGTGACGAGGCGCGGGTCACCCACATTTCCGGCAGCTGGCCGGTCATCGTTTCCGTGAGGGACCAGATGATCCAGATGATGACTGTGCCCAGCAGGGCGCCTCTGTTGTTACCGCTTCCCCCGGCGATAAGCATGACCCAGACGAGAAAGGTACCGTACATGGGCTGGAAGGCGGACGGGCTTATAAAAGTGGTAAAATGGGCGTACAGCGCGCCTGCGATACCCATGATCACCGCTCCCGCAAC
Organism: uncultured Desulfobacterales bacterium; assembly: GCA_964478245.1. GTDB lineage: Bacteria > Desulfobacterota > Desulfobacteria > Desulfobacterales > Desulfobacteraceae > CAYZHB01. Next base: position 2,241 of record CAYZHB010000024.1, read on the forward strand.
AAAGGCCTCCACCCGGAAACGAAGCACGCTTTTACCGGCCGCATAAACCGCGTCCTCGTTGGCCCGTATGGCCCGCAGCACCCGGACCCAGGGAGAGTGGAAAAGCTTTTCCGCCACCAGGTAAATCACCAGCAGAAACAGGAGAACCACCCCGAGAAAAAGCAGGGGGTCCAGCCCTTCCACCAGGCCGGCAAAGGGTTTGGGTATGGATGGGATGCCTCTGACCCCGTTGGTCAGCCACGCTTCATTTTTGACCACCAGCCGGACGATTTCGGCAATGCCGATGGTGGCAATGGCCAGGTAATCGGTTCTCAGGTTCAACGTGATGATCCCCACGAAAAAGGCCAGAATCCCCGAGGTGATCATGGCGCCGGCAATACCGACAAGAAACGGCATTCCAAAGCCGCCCAAATGAGAGGCGCTGGTATTGGTGGTGAGTATGGCGGCCGTGTAGGCGCCGATCGCGAAAAAGGCGGCCACACCGATGTTGATCTGGCCGGTATATCCCCACTGGATATTGAGACCGAGGGTGAGGACGCCATAAATACCTGTAAACGTCAGAAAAAATATCAGATAACTTAACAAACCTGCAATTTCCATTATTCTTTCCCCTTAAAGATTCCTCTGGGCATGACCACAAGCATGACAACCATTATGGCAAATGCAACCGCCGGTTTGTAGGCAGGAGAGATAAACAGGGTGGACAGCTCCTGTGTGATGCCGATGATATAACCGCCCAGGATGGCGCCCCAGAAACTGCCGATGCCGCCCAGGATACACGCGGCAAACACGGGCAGCAGCAGCCGCCAGCCCATAATGGGATTGAGCCGGGTATCGATTCCCAGGAAAATACCCCCTGCAGCCGCCAGCAGGGCGGCAATAATCCATGTCCAGAAAATGACCTTTTCCGTATGAATGCCGCTTATCTTGGCCAGATCCATGTTGTCCGCCATGGCCCGCATTGCTTTGCCCATTTTGGTTTTGTGGAGGAACAGGTGCAGAAGAGTCACCAGCACGATGGTCCCCAGAACGATCGTGATCTGATCCGGTTTTATACCCAGCCCCAGCAGCCTGACCGGCATCTGGATCCCGGACTCGTAAATCTGGTTATCCGGCCCCCAGATGATCTGAATAAGGCTTCTCAGCATCAGGGCCGTGCCCACGGAGCTTATCAGCATGATGATGGGATGGGACTGCCGCAGGTGCCGGTACAGCAGCCAGTCGATACCGATCGCCACGACAGCGGTGGCGATCAGGGCCGGCAGAAAAACCGCCACCATGGGCACATGCATACCCGCCACTCCGACCAGTGCAAAGTATGCGCCAAGGGTCATCAGATCGCCGTGTGCAAAGTGTGCAAAACGAAGAATACTGAAAATAAGGGAAACACCAATGGCACCCAGGGAAATGATACTGCCCAGAACGATTCCGTAAATCACCAGTTGAAGTATGTCAGTCAACGTCAAACCTCCTTGCTATCCGCCCAGGAACATCTCGGCCACTTCCTGATTGTTGATCAGATTGGCGCCGGTGTCTTCGTAGCGGTTCATTCCCATGGTCAAAATATATCCCCGGTCTGAAAAAGCCAGTGCCTCTTTTGCATTCTGCTCCACCATCAGAATCCCTACCCCCAGCCGGTTTATTTCAATGATCCGCTCGAAAATCTGCTCTATGAAAAGAGGGGAAAGCCCGGCGGACGGTTCGTCCAGCAGGAGGAGTGTCGGGTCCAGCATCAATGCGCGGCCCATGGCCACCATCTGGCGCTGTCCGCCGGACAGGTTGCCGGCCGTCTGGGCCTCCCGCTCCTTGAGCGGCGGAAACAGTTCATACACTTTTTCAATCTGGGCCGTGTAATCATCCTGCCGGACAAAGGCCCCCATTTCAAGATTCTCTTTAACGGTGAGGGAGGGAAAGACATTGTGCTCCTGCGGTACATAGCAGAGTCCTTTCTTTACGATCAGGTCGGGACGCAAGGCGGTAATGTCTCTGTTGTCATATTCGATACGGCCTTTTCGGATTTCGATGAGGCCGAATATGGATTTCATCACGGTGGATTTGCCGGCGCCGTTGGGGCCGGCGATGGTCACGATTTCTCCCGGATCCACATAAAGGCTGACACCGTTCAGGATGTCGATGCCCCCGCCATACCCGGCATACAGGTCGTTCACATTAAGAAGGCTCATTTGTGCCGCCTCCGGTCCGTTTTTATGCTGATTTGCCAAGATACGCCTCCTGAACCTTCTTGTTCCGGCGGATTTCTTCCATGGGGCCTTCCGCCATCACTTTCCCCTGGGCCATGACCACCACCGGATTGCAGAGTTCCATGATCAGGTCCATGTCGTGTTCGATAATACAGAATGTATAATGCCACTCCTTGTTCAGGCGCCGGATATCTTCGGTGAGTTTTCCCAGCAGGGTCCTGTTCACACCGGCCCCGGGTTCGTCCAGCAGGGCCACCATGGGTTCTGTCATCATGGTTCTGCCCAGTTCCAGGAGTTTTTTCTGGCCGCCGGAGAGATTGCCGGCCAGTTCGTTTTTCAAATGGGAGAGGTTGAGAAAATCAAGCACCCCTTCCGCCTTCTGCCGGATCTGCTTTTCCTCCTCCCGTATTTTGCGCCACAGAAACAGGTTCTTGATGACCTGCTCTCCCGCCTGGTCAGCCGGCACAATCATCAGGTTTTCCAAAACTGTCATACGGTCGAATTCATGGGGGATCTGAAAAGTACGCACAACGCCTTTATGAAACAGGCGGTGCGGCGGGGTGCCGGTCACATCTTCGCCATCGAGGCGGATGCTGCCGGAATCGGGTCTGATAAAACCGGCCATGATGTTGAACAGCGTGGTTTTGCCGGCCCCGTTGGGTCCGATCAATCCGGTAATTGTCCCTTTTTGGATTCTGAAGGAGCAGTTGTCAACCGCTTTGATACCGCCAAAATTTTTAGAGATATTGTTTATTTGGATCAAAATTTAATGCCCCGCATGCTAAACGTATCATGTACGCAAATTTATAATGTATAAATTACAAACTTTTAGATTATATATAAAATTTTTCAAAAAACAAGAAATTTTTTTATTTTGAACGGATCTGACGGGATTTTGAACGGATCTGACGGGATATTGATTGGTTGTTTTCAAACCGGGAGCTATGCCCTCGGTTACAACCGTCAACGATTCAAACACTAACGTGTTTTTGTCTTTCTGTCAGAACAGGTATTTTACCGCCAGAAAGCCGGCGACCAGCAACACGGTGAACACGACGGCCAGTGTATTGAAATACCGGTCTATAATTGACTGGATCTTCGGCCCGAAGATATAGATCAACCCGCCCACCAGTAAGAACCTTAAGGTGCGGGAACACGCCGAAGAAATTACAAAGACCGGAAAATTGACGTTGAAGGCGCCGGCCGATATCGTGAAAAGTTTGAAAGGGAGAGGGGTGAACCCGGCAATGGCAACCGCCCATGCATCCCATTGCCTGTAAAGACTGCCGATATAGGTAAATTGTTCATTCAGATGGTAGAAGTCGATGATTTTATCACCCACGTGCCCCATGAACTGCCACCCGATGGCATACCCGGCGATGCCGCCCAGTACCGAACCGGCACTGCAGATCAGGGCAAACTTCAGAGACTTCCGGGGGGACCCCACGGCAAGTGCGATCAGCAGCACGTCCGGCGGGATCGGGAAGAAAGAGGATTCACAGAAAGCCAGTATAAAAAGGGCCCACAAGCCGCCCGGCCTGTCAGCCCATTGAAGGATCCAGTCGTAAAGTTTTCTCAGCATCCGCTATTCCTTCCATCCATACTGCCCGACAAGCTTTACGAACCGGCATCCTCCCAAATTTGTTGTGACGTTCCCCGTCCGGGTTTTTTTGATTTTGATCAGTTCCTGCACAAAGTTGCTGCCCACCGGCATGACCAGCCGGCCCTCTGCGGCAAGCTGATCCATCAGCGGCTGCGGGAGCTTTTCCCCGCCGGCCGTTACAATGATTGCGTCAAAAGGGCTTTCTTCTTCCCATCCCTGTGTACCGTCGGAATACTTTGTTACAATGTTGTGGTATTTCAGGTTGTCAAAAAGAGATCGGGCCTTTAAGAACAACGAATGGTTTCTTTCGATGGTATAGACGCGGTAGACAATTTCAGCCAGAATGGCGGCCTGATATCCCGATCCGGTGCCGATTTCCAGCACCCTTTCATCGCCTTTGAGTTCAAGCGCCTGGGTCATTTCCGCGATGATATAGGGCTGCGAGATGGTCTGTCCGTCTCCGATGGGAAGCGGATAGTCGCCATACGCGCTTTCGACAAGGGCTTCACTGACAAATTTGTGCCGCGGCACTTTCTTCAGGGCGCTGATAACCAGCGGGTCATCCACCCCGCGGGCAACTATCTGGCTTTCCACCATATCATGGCGCCATCTCTCGAATTTTTTCGGTTCATCGTTCATAATGTGGATAGATACCAGTAAACATCGCTTCAGTCAAGAAAATAGCGCAACGAAACCCGAATCCGGCAGCTTTTCCCGCACAGGAAACCGTGATTTGAATGGGCACCACCGCCAACCTCAACCGGTTTCATAAGAAGCTCAATCCCGAGGGCGGCAGAGGACCGGGTCAAATTTTATAAATGATCCGTTTGTCCGTAATGATGATGTCCACTGTGTATTTCCTGGAATCTATCTCAAGCTGATCCACTATCTGTTCCTCAAAGGCAAGGGATATCTTTCTGCAGGTCTCCGGCAGGCTGGTGATGAGTTTTTTGTAGAAGCCGTCTCCGAATCCCAGCCGCCCCCCTTTATCGTCAAAGGCCAGGCCGGGGATGATGGCAATATCGATATCATCCAGCAGAAATTTCTTGCACCTTTCCGTGTCCGGCACCAGCATCCCGTTTTCGTTTTTTACGAGATCGGTCTGCCAGTTGGTTATTTTATACAGGCGGATGGCATTTTTCAGGTTGGAAAAGATCGGCAGGATGACCTGCTTTTCCCATTTTAAAGCGGTCTTGATAATGTTTTCAGGCGAAATTTCGCCTGCTTTGTGCGTATATAGAAAAACAGCTCTGGATTCAATAAAATTGGCAAACTCAAAAAGTTTTTCCTCAATTTTCTGCTTTTTTTCCCGGAGTTCCTTGTCAGAAAATTTCTGGATATTGTTGGCGACTTCTGTTAATATGTTATCTTTACCTTCTTTTATTTTTTCCATGACAATTACCCTTTTTGAAAAATATTTTTGAGCAAATATTATACACAAGTTGCAAATTGTCAATACTTGCGGGCGCAATTCCCATTGACTGTTTTTCCGTAGCATGGTATTTGAGAAGATCAGAGAAAATTATTACTGTAAATAACCAATTTTTTTAGAAAAGAAATCACAATGCTGGATTTGAAATACGTAAGGGACAACCTGGAAGAAGTCCGGGCCGCGATGGAGAAACGGGGCGGCAAAGCCTATTTTGACGGTTTCAGCGATAAAGAGCAGAAGAGAAGATCACTGCTGCAGGAAATAGAGGGGCTCAGAAATACCCGAAACGTTGTTTCCGACAAGATCGCCGGCCTCAGGAAAAACGGTGAAGATGCGCAGGCTTCCATTGATGAGATGCGAAAAGTGTCCGAGCAGATAAAGCACCTGGACAAATCGCTTTCCGAGGTAGAAAAGGATATTCATGAGTTTCTCGTTTCCCTTCCCAATCTGCCCCACCCCGATGTGCCGGCGGGAAAGGATGAAACCGACAACAAGCTGGAAAGACAGGTGGGGGCTCCCCGGGAATTCGATTTCGGGATAAAACCGCACTGGGAAATCGGAGAAGCGCTCGGTATTTTTGATTTTAAGAGAGCATCCAAGATCGCCGGTGCGAGATTCCCCCTTTATCTCGGCAGCGGTGCCCGTCTCGAGAGGGCCCTGATCAACTTCATGCTGGATATCCATATCAACGAACACGGCTATACAGAGACGCTGCCCCCTTTTATCGCCAACAGTACAAGTCTGACAGGGACGGGCCAGCTGCCCAAATTCGAGGAGGACCTTTTTAAGCTGGCCGGATGGGATTACTACATGATTCCGACATCGGAAGTCCCCATGGCCAACATCTATGCCGGGGAAATCCTTGCAGAGACCGATCTGCCCATCAGGTTTACGGCGCATACCCCCTGTTTCAGGTCCGAGGCGGGCTCTTACGGAAAAGACACCAAGGGGCTGATACGGCAGCACCAGTTCAATAAGGTGGAACTGGTCAAGTACACGGCGCCTGAAACGTCTTATGACGAACTGGAATCACTTCTCGCGGATGCCGAGGTGATCCTGAAAAGGCTTGAGCTCCCGTATCAGGTCGTCACGCTCTGTTCAGGGGATCTGGGGTTCGCCGCCGCCAAAACGTATGATATTGAAGTGTGGATGCCGGGTCAGGAAAAATACCGGGAGATATCCTCCTGCAGCAATTGTGAAAGTTTCCAGGCCAGGCGGGCCGGTATCCGGTTTAAAAGACAAGGGGAGAAAAAACCGAAGTTTCTGCATACCTTGAATGGCTCCGGACTGGCTGTGGGACGGACGTTTGCCGCGATTCTGGAAAACTGTCAGAATGAAGACGGTACGGTCAGTGTGCCGGAAGCACTGCAACCTTACATGGGAGGACAGAAAACAATTCAAAATGAATCTGGACAGCTTCCCCGGTGATATAAGGCCCCATCTCATCCCCGAACCGAAAGGGGATCTGTTTTACAGGTGCCTGGGCTGCGGCGAGACGTTTCCCATAGAGAAACCGCTCTATGTCTGCCCTGCATGCGGCGAAGTTCTTTTGATTCATGACCGGAATGCGGAGCGCCTCAAAGATATCCCCGGTTCTTTGTGGCAGCAGATATTCGATTTTCGCAAAGCACTTAAAATAAACGCATTCAAGGGTATTTACCGGTTTCATGAATTCGTGGGGCCGAGCATCCCTGCTGAATCCATTGTGTATCTCGGTGAGGGCAACACCCCTGTTATTGAAGCCAACAGCAGGCTTCAGAACCGGATCGGCATGCGGTTTTTCTACAAAAATGACGGCCAGAATCCCAGTGCTTCTTTTAAAGACAGGGGAATGGCCAGCGCCCTGTCAAATGTGAAGTACCTGCTGGACACCGGCCTGGCCTCCGATATCATCACTGTGTGCGCTTCAACAGGCGATACATCGGCATCGGCCGCGCTGTATGCCGCCTATCTGCAGCCCCGGATTCAATCCGCTGTTCTGCTGCCCCATCAGAAAGTCACCCCGCAGCAGCTTTCCCAGCCGTTGGGAAGCGGGGCCCGGGTGTTTGAAATTCCGGGGGTGTTTGACGACTGCATGAAAATAGTGGAAGCGCTGTCACAGAATTATTCGGTGGTGCTGCTGAATTCCAAGAATCCATGGCGTATCCTGGGTCAGGAATCCTACTCGTATGAAATCGCCCAGGATTTTGACTGGCAGATGACGGATAAGGCGGTGGTCATCCCCATCGGCAATGCCGGGAATATCTCCGCTGTGATGAACGGGTTTCTTAAATTCCATGAGACCGGTATCATTGATGCCCTTCCCAAGATCATCGGTGTACAGTCAGCCCACGCCGATCCGGTTTTCCGGTATTACCGGGAGCCGGAAGGGAAACGGGTCTTCAAACCGGTTGCGGTAAGACCGAGCGTCGCTCAGGCAGCCATGATCGGCAACCCCGTATCCATGCCGCGCGTTGTGAAACTGACCGAAACGTACAATGAAACGGCAGGAAAAGAGCGGGTGTTTTTTACCCGGGTCACAGAGCAGGCCATTATGGACTGGCAGCTCGAGGCCAACAGAAACGGCCACATTGCGTGCACCCAGGGCGGCGAGTGCCTTGCCGGTCTTGTGGCGGCAATCGAGAACCGTATCGTTTCCGACAGCGAAACCGCCGTTTTGGATGCGACCGCTCACCCGATCAAATTTTCCGGATTCCAGGACCTCTATTTCCGGGACAAAATGCCTGAAGATTATGATATCACGCCGGATCCCGAATTTGTGAACATGCCGTCCCTTATCATGCCGGACGATGAGGCGCTTATCCCCTCAAAGGAAAACAGGCGCAACAAGGAAGTGTTCGGGGCGTTTGTCGAAAATATGTCGCAAAAAATTGCAAAAAGGCTTAAAGTTGAAGGAATATCATGCCCGGAAAAGTAAGGTTCTTTTTATTTTCTGTGTCTGCTCTCCTTTTCCTCTCTCTGCCCGTCCAAGCCGCCAAGATCGGTATTAAAACATCATACAAGCAGTACCGGATTTTCGAACACGACAAAGGCAAGATTTTATGCGACCCGTACACAGTTAAGAAGGATGACTGGCTGTACAAAATATTCCGGCGGAAAGGGGTGATATCCAACACCAACTTTCCTTTGTTCATCAGTGTTTTCAGTGAAATAAACCCTGAGATCAAAAATATTGATCTGATAGAGCCTGACGAGCACATACTGATACCGCTTAAATTCGTCAAGCAGGATGATTATAAAGAGAAAACGCAGGGAGTGGTCGAAGTCCCCGTCATCGAGTATGAAAATATGCCGGACGCCTTTAAACCGTATGTTGAAAAACGCGAGGTGAAAAGCGGCGACACCGTGAGCAAACTCATTGACAGATCTTTTCTGGATGAAGACGGCCGCATCACCGAACAGGGGATCCGGGCTTTTAAAATGGCGAATCCCGGCATTAAAAATATCGACCTGATTTTTAAAGGGGATTCTATCTATCTGCCCAAATCCGAAATCCATTCTGAGAATTGGTTTAAATCGTTTTTCCGGGAACCGGGTAAAAAAGCGCCTGAAACCGCGTCAACCTCGACAATGGTGAGAAAAAAGATACCCAATCCTGCAATCGACAAGGCACAGGAAGCGCAGCTGCGCAGATATGCCGCGCTTATCGGGGGGACCCTCATGGCGGACGGATCGTTTTATTTCCCGGGGAACAGGGAAGGGGCCTCAAAGCTGGATCTTGCTTCCACGCCGGTCATAAAACTCAAAAGCGGGAAGCGGATGCTGCTTATCCCGGAAGGGGCGTATGACAAGGATATTGTCAATACGGTCAGGCAGTACTGGAAAAACATTGAAATGCGCAAGCTTTCCCGGGCCCTGGAAATTGCCCGAAAGGACAGTGAAAATGACACGGAAGATCAAGAACGTCCGGAAAAGACACTTAAAGGATTTGTCAAGACGGTTCTTTCAAATGCCGGTTTCAGCTATCAGGAAAATTACCGGGTTTCTTTTTTCTACGGGCCCATTGAACTCAGTGCCGTCGTGGGACGGATTAAAAGAGCGAATGCATCCGATCTGCTGGTGGATTTCGGCAATATTTACGGGGAGGCGTTCGATGCCATAAGAAATCAGGGATACGATATCGTTACGCTTGCCCCCGAATCTCAAATCATAGGGGCGGCCGGGAAGCTTTTTAAAGCCCTGGGGGCTTCAACAACACAAAATCCCTCTTTTGTAAAGGGACGGCACATTATTACTCTGCCGGGTCTGTATGTGACAGCACCGCAAAAAGAGATCTTTTTAGCCGAAAAGCGGCTCACCGACGAGATGACCGATTTCCTGGAAGAGAAAGACATACAGATAATCCACACGGCGGCAACGAGGCCCCGGCTTTACAATGGAAAAGGATATATGTAACAAGACTGCGCGCTTGACGTGAAAGGAGACCAATTTATATGCACCGGATTTTAATCATACTGATATCAGGCTTTTTCATCTTTTCCTGCGCCTCGACCGGCAAGGTCGATGAAAAGAAAGAGATCGCCCATGCAGAGAAAAAAGAGGGGGAAGCTTTTCTCATACAGGGCAATTATACCACCGCCCTTGAAAAATTTCTCGAGGCGGAAAAAACGATCCCGGACGACTACTATCTCCACTATGATCTGGGCCTGGCCTATATGGCCAAAAAAAGATACGCGCTTTCGGTCAAGCATTTCAAAAGATCGCTTGACCTCAAACCGAACTTTGCGCCGGCGAAAAACAATCTGGGGACTTCCTATCTGAAGCTTGAAAAGTGGGACAGGGCCATCGACTGTTTCCAGGAGATCATGGAAGACCTTCTGTATGCCACACCCCACTATCCGCTGACCAATATGGGATGGGCATACCTGGGGAAAAAGAAGTATTCGGTTGCCCTGAAATACTTTAGAAAAGCACTGGAACAGAAACCGGAGTTTATCAATGCCGTTCACGGCATCGCCACGGTCCGTATCCGGTCGGGTGAGCCGGAAAAGGCGGTGGACAGGCTTAAAAAAGAATTGAGCCGGCACCCCGGGGTCGCCATTCTCCACGCCGACCTTGCCCGGGCCTACGGGGCCATGCATCAGCATGCCGAGGCAGAAATGGCCTGGCAGAACGTGATCGAATTCGCACCGGCCGCCTCCCCGCTGATAAGGGAGGCGGAAAAGCATATCCGGTGATAAAGCCCCCGAAAGGCCAAGCCACCCGTTTTGCGGGTGGTAGTTGACTAATCTTCCTCATCAGGCACCCAGGTTCTTTCCACCGTGATCAGTTCTGACAGCGGTGTACATGTTGTGTTTTCATAGGTCGACTCGACTTTTATTTCCAGGAAGTCCGTTGTATCGCCGTCAGTGGATTGCAGATAGAAACCGAACGTATTGGGTTCCGTCTCAGTCTCGGTCACTTCATATGAGGAGTCTCCGACGATTTCCGCATTGTCCGGCGGCGTGACGGTTATGGTGGTGCCGGCAGGGGTGGAATTGTCGTTGACATCATAGATGGTCACGTACACGTATCCGCCCTGTCCTTCATAGTCGAATTGAATGGAACTGCAGCTTGTCTCGATCCGGTACGGGCAGCTTGCCATCACGATCAGCCCGTCATCCCTTACATGCACCAGTTCGTCCGTACAGTCCCCTTCGGAACAGAGAATGCCGTTGAACATGTTGTTCCCGTCATCGTAGTCCCAGTCCTCGTCAAAGTCGAAAAACTCTTCAAAACCGGAATCGTAAACCCCGTCCTCATCCACATCCAGAAAGGCTTCCGGCAGATCTTCGAATGTATCCGAACTCTCTTCATAGAGGCCGCTGCCGTTCAGGTCGGTGAAGGTCTCCTCTCCGACGGCGTGGGCCAGGATGGTGGACCGGCCGTCCCTGCTTTCGTGACCAATGCCCTCCGGTCGAGGGTTGGAGCTTTCCCACTGGACCGTGCAGGCACCGTCCGTGGTCTGGCAGGAAGGATCGATATTGCCGCCTTCCGTGGTAAAGTAGATGGTGGTGCCGTCCGGGACCGGGTTGTTAAAGTGGTCGGCCGCCCGGATGGTCACATCCACTTCCACTCCGTCCACGTTCCAGGCCAGGGGGTTGAAGGTTTCGATGCTCATGGAAAAGCTGTTCTGATCGGGCAGACCCGTACTCACAACCAGCCTGTCGGACACAGTGGATATCTGGGTATTGTTGACGGTGGCCGTGACCCTTACCTGGGTCGGCACGTTGCCGGAGTTGACCGTTACCGTCACATAACCGTCCCCGTCTGTATCTGCAGATGACGGTGTTATCGACAGCCCGCCGATGGTGGTGGTGAGAGAAAAATCCACCTGGACGCCGGACATGGGATTGCCGATTTCATCTTTGACCAGGAAAGTGACATTGGCTGATTGCGGGGCTTCCGAACTGGCGGTGCCCTGTTGAAGGGAGATTGTCTGGATCTCATTGTCAGATGAATCGGTTATGGAGACAAATTCAATTGAGCCGGCCTCGGGTGCGGCCAGATCGATGGTCAGGGAGGCAGAGAGCACCGAACCGACGACTTCCACACTGGCGGTAATGGTGTCGGTGGCCGACTGGCAGGTGCCGGCGCTGTAGGAAATGGTGGTGCGGCCGTCGCCCATCCAGTTGGGGTCTCCCAGTTCGCCCCCGTCACACAGGCTGCTGAAGGTGACGTCCACCTGCTCTTCGTAGGGTTCCCACGCATCCGTTTCCTCGTTGAATACCGCCAGGTCCGCATAGATCGTGGTCTGCCCGCCCACAGAGAGGGCCGTTCCATCCGGAAGCGTCGTGTCGAGCTCCCCTTCATAAAATATGTCATCGATAAAGACGCCCAATGCAATCTCTTCGGGCGCGCCGATCTGGAACTCCAGGACCGACTCCTCGGTGTATGCGCTCAGCTCAGCATCCTCTACGTCAGCATCTTCATAGTAGTACACGGTGACATCAATGGTACCGGCACCGGTATCCCCGTCCGCAATCAGGGTCAGTTCGGCAGTGTTGTTTGAATCGAGCAAAGCGGTGCCGTCGGATCCCTGGAAGGCCCCTTTTGAAGTGGAAACTTCGATATAATCGGTAGAAGCGCCGGTAACGGTAATCCGCAAGGTTCCGGGATTCTCATCGCTTATGGTGGTTGTGGGGTCTCCGTTTTCATCCAGCAGAGATGCCGTGATGGTGGGATAACCGGTGGACTGGCTGCCGGAGGAACCGCAGCCGTAAACAGTCAGCAGTGCAGAAAACAAAATTATCAGACCCAAAGCGATGATTCTTCTGGTATTCCCGATTGTCATAACCATTCCCTACTCCTATCTGTTTCTGTTTTTTTTATATAAACGTATTTTATTGGTTGTTTCAAAACCGGGCGCTATGCCCCCGGTTACAACCGTCAACGATTGAAACACTGACGGGTTTTTGTTCTTCCGGCCGACGGCCGGAATTCCAAGCCACCCGTTTTGCGGGTGGTCGTTGACTATCATTATGGTGCTGGCTTGTCAGCTGTCCGTAAACAGCTGACGGCTAACAGCATTTATTCTCTTGCACAGGGCATGTGTCTGCATGTGCGTGCCTTGGCATTTGAACGACGGTCCCACACCACAGGCCGGGGCATCCCGTCATGTCATGCACTGTTAAAATTGGCTGCTGTTCTGCCCGGAATTCATCCGTTTCTGCTTCAGCTGGATAATTTTCGGAGAGATGAAAATCATCAACTCCTTTTTTCCTTCCGTATCAATGTCCGATCCGAATAAACTGCCGATCACGGGTATATCTTTCAGCAGCGGAAACCCGGACTCGGTATTGGTAATCGTTTTTTTGACAATGCCGCCGATAACGACGGTATCGTTGTTGTCCACCAGCAGTTCCGTGTTGGCCTCATTGGTCGAAATGGCCGGCTCACCGGTTTCCGTTATTTCGGTGATATCTTCCTTCTTGATGGTAAGGGTCATGCGGATGCGGTCATCCGGCGTGACATGGGGTGTCACTTCAAGCTCCAGATTGATCTCCTTGAATTCGATATTGACCTCACCATCCTCAACCGTCTGGTAGGCCACCTCAATCCCCTGCTTGATGGTGGCGGGTTTGTTGTCAAGCGTAATGATATGCGGGGAGGAGATGATCTTGACGTCTCCCTTGGTTTCCGATGCCGTCAGTGTGGCGTTCAGGGTGAACGGTGTCCCGGTGATCCGGCTGAACGTATACCCGATGCTGGAGGCACTTTCGACCGGGTGGTTCATTGCCATATCCCATCCGTATGTGCCGCCCAGGTCGTCCCGGTAAACGTCGCTCTGTCCCATGCTCCAGTCAAACCCGAACTGTTTGGAAAAATCTTCCGTGGCCTCGATCACCTTGGCCTTGATCATTATCTGCGGTGTCACCTTGTCCAGCCGGTAAATGGCCTCTTTGGCCTGGTCGATTTTTTCCCGTGTGTCGGTAATGATGATCATGTTGGTGCGCTTGTCAACAGTGATAGTGCCCCGGTCCGGTGTCTTGATTTTTTCCAGGTGCGGCCTGATATCGGCATTGGCATCTGCGTAATTGATCGGTATGTACTCGGTTACGAGTGGTTCAAGGCTTTTTTGCTGTTCTTTTGCCTTTTTGATCGCCTCCATCTCGGCATGCAGTCTGTCTTTTTCCCGTTTCAACGTGTCATGGGTGGCAATCCGGATGACATTGCCTTCAGCTGTTCTGCCGAGATTGTTCATCTTGAGGACGAGATCGAGCACCTGGTCCCAGGGTACCGGTTTGTCAAGGGTCAGGGTGACATTGCCGGTCACATCCTTGTCCACGGCAAAATTTTTACCGCTGATACTGCCGAGTATCCTGAAAACATTCTTGATGTCGGTTTCAAAAAAATCGAGCTTGATTTTTTCCCCTGTGTATTTTTTTTCCCCGGTCAGCATCTCATACTCATTCTGTTCGGCCGCTTTACGGTCCGGGGTTGCCGCCTCCGCCTGCTGCCCTGGCGTTTCGGCGCCTTCCATACCGGGGGCAGCCGGGCCATCGCCGCTTTGGCCGGGCTTTGAAACGGCCTGTTTCTCGGCCTCGGCAAATTTCGGCGGTTCAATACTGCTCGGTTCAAAACTCACCACGAGCCGGTTTTCATTTTGTACCACATGGTACGGCACCTGTTCACGCATGGTGATTTTTATAACGGCATCTTCTCCGCCGGGGGGGAGCATCGGCTGGACACGCGCCACAGCTGATTTGAAATACTTTGTTTCCAGCGGCCGCTGATGCCATTCGGGGATATCGGTCTTATGAAGATGCAGATTGAGCGTTCCCTGCATCGGTTCGGAAAAGGAGTAATTCACCGGACGGGTGGTCTCGATAACGATATCGGACCTGCCGCCGTCAGCCGTATCAAATTGAATGCCGGTCAGATCGGCGGGCTTGCCGAAAGACGGCTGCTTTTTCTGTTCGGTTACGGTTTCTTCAGAGGTCTCCGTCTCTTTTTCCGGTGCGGGGGCCTCTTCGTCAAGTTCGGCACTGCGGATGATCTCTTCTATGCCCTCTTTGGCGATCAGGACCCGCAGGCTTTTCTCTGCGTCCGCTTCTTTGATTTCATAGGAGAGATCCCGGTTCAGGAGAATTTCCACCTTTACTGTCTGCTCTTCCTTGTCGGCGTAGGATGAAATAATGTTACTGATACCGCCTTCCTGGGGAACAATGGATGAAACTTGGTCGCCGAGTTTAGCACCGGGCAGGTAAACAGCTATACCAAACGGAAAAGATTGCTTGATGGAGGTGTACGTGAGCTTCTTGTTCCCTTTGATGAGCACTTCCGTAAATTCATCGCTCTGGGAAACCGCGATGGATTCAACAACTTTTTCCTGTATCTGCGGCTGATCCGGAGCCTTATCCGCCTTTTCGGCTTTCTGCCCCTTCTTTGCCGCACATCCGGCAAACAAACATGCGAGCAAAGCAAGGGCTGCGAAGATACAGATGCGTTTAACCGCTTTTTTTTCTAAATGATACATACTGATTCCCTATAGATTATTTTTTTTTTGAAGTTTCATCTCTTTATAGTCGGTTTCATACTCTCCTTTGAAATTTTTAATCTGCTCCCTGATAATGATTCTGTCATCGGTAATCTCGGTTATTCTCCCGCTGTTTTTTCCTATATATGTGCCGACTTTGACAATGTAGCCTTTGCCGCTGGCTTCCTGTACCATTGCAAAATTGTTCCGGCCTTTGACATCCACTACCGCTACGAGCTTGAGCTGGCTCAAATCGAGCTTTTCAAGGGGGGTGAGCTTTCTTTTCGGCTTCTTTTCCTCGGGCGCTTTTCCCTCGGCTTCCTTTTCCTCTTTTTCTGTCTCGATAAGGGGTTCAAACGGATCGATCTTGCCGGCTGACGTATAAGCGGCATCCGTGTCCGTCAGAATGTCTTCAATGGATTTTTCAGATCCCTCTTTGCCGGGTGCCGCCTTTTCGCCGGCCGTCTCCCCCTTTTCGGGAGCTTTACTGTCTTGCGCTTCAGCCGCCGCTTTGTGCTGGTCTTTTACTTCAGCCGCAGCCTGTTTGTTCCGGTCTTCAGGCGTGCGGTTGCTTTCAGATGTATGGCCGGTTTGGCTGGTTTCCTTTTTTGTACCGCTGCCGGTGGCGGTCTCTTTCTTGTCTTTATTCGTCGGGGCTGACGCCGTATTGGTCTTTTGTGCAGTCTTTACGCCGCTGCTTTCCGCTTCGGGCTTTTCTTTTTCAGAGGAAGGGGATACGGTTTTTTGACGTTCTGAAGTCCCGGAGCCGGTCTTTCCGGCTGCCGTTTTTTCCTTGTCTTCTGCAGACGTCTCAGGGGGGGAGTCGGATTTTTCAGCAGTTTTCTGCGCCTGTTTCCCGTCAGTTTCCTGTTTCGGCGCGCTGATTTTTTTTGATACGACCGCTGTTTCTTTCGGCTGCTGATTTTGCGGACGTTCGCTGTCACACGCACAAACAAGCAGAAAAATACAAACCGCTGCAAAAAGTAACAATTTCTTCATGGCGCGTTTCATTATCCGCATCATCTCTTTTTCTTCTTATTGTTTTGTTTGGCTTCTTTTACAAACATGTAGGTCACGGCCACACAGGATGTCCTTAAATCACTGCTGTTCTTGTTTCTCTTTATTTTAACGTTCTCCACATTGACAATGCGGTAGAGCCGCGAGACTTTGTCGAAGAAATTGGCAATCTGGTGAAAGCCGCCTGTCACATCCATCTGTACCGGTATTTCAGCGTAAAACTCTTTTTTGACTTCGGGTTTGGGCTGGAACAGGAGAAATTCAAGCCCGGAATCGCTGCCGGCTCTTGAAATGCCGGTAATCAGAGAAGGCAGCTCCTTTTTGTCGGGAAGGGCCGTTATGGCCAGATTCAATGTCTCCCGGACCGCTTCAAGTTTTTTTTCAAATTTGGGGAGCTGCGCCGCTGTCACTTTGTATCTTTTCAGTTTCTGCTGTTTTTCAGCATACTCTTTTTTGGCTTTTTCCAGGGCCTCATGTTTGGGCTGATAGAACAGGAACCAGTAGCCGCCGCCGATAACCGCAAAGGTGACCACAAATATGAGAATCCGCTGCAGTTTGGTCAAAGCGCCGGCCCACTTGAAAACAGGCGCCATCCCCTCTATTGACAGGCTGGTCTTTTTGTCTTTTTTCTTTTCTTTGGCCATACGTTACCTGTTTACTTTTTCTTGGGGTTTCCCTCTTTTTTCCCGCCGGTATCGGTTCTTTTACAGGTGAGCTCAAAGGATTTCATCTGAAGATTGTTGACTGACGTCATCTTCAGATTTTTCAGGTCAATATCCCCAAACAGCGGCGAGTTACCCAGATTTTCCATAAAATCCGCGACGGTCTTGTTATCAAAGGCAATGCCCGTTATGGAAACGGTGGTGCTGTTGATATTCAGGCTCCGCAGCCACATCCGTTCAGCCACCACCAGCTGTGTCATGCTGTCCAGAATTTTAAGGGGTTTTTTCCGCTGTTTTTTGAGGTCATTGATGATATCGACCTTTTTTTCAAGAATGGCCAGCTGTCCCTTTATCTGGTCAACCCGGTCCGATTTTTTCTTGTACTGGGTTATCTCCTTGGCAATGGCGTCATTCTGGTGTTCGATCTTTTCAATTTTACTTTTCAGGTGACCGGTGTAGTAAACAAGAACGACGATGGAAAATATCACCAGAAGAAAGAAAACGGACACCTGCCGCCGGACGTTTTCTTTTCGGCGTGCCGCTCTGAAAGGTAAAAGATTGATTTTAATCATTTGTCATCCACTCTTCTCAAAGCAAGCCCGAGTGCAATGGACGCAAGCGGCGCATTCTGCCTGACCACTGACTCGGGGACCTTTTTACTGTCGACCAGTACAGCTTCAAAGGGATCCATTAGAGAGACACTGGTGTTGAGCTCGGAAGCGAGCGCTTCGGGAAATCCTTCAATAAAGGCGCCGCCGCCGCTTAAAAGGACCTGTTCGATGTTGCCTTCATTCAGGTTGGACCTGTAAGTTTTCATCATGCCGTAGATATCGGCACACCACCGGTCCACTATGCCGGTGCTGATCTCTTTCAGTTTCTCCCTGGAAATGACCTCGGTGGCAGGATCGACAATGGCGCTTTCCGCCTCTTCATCTGAAATACCGGTTTCCTCGACTATTTCGTCCCGGATCTGGGCGGTGCCGGAAGGATTGTCCCGCATCATCAGCGAGGTTGTTCCTTTCAGTATGTTCAGGGAGGTCTTGGACACCCCGACATCGACCAGCATGGTGATCTTTTCCTCCTCTATGCCGGGGAGCCTTTCAAAAATATTCTGAAGGGCGAACGTGTCAACTTCAATGATGCACGGGTTGAGACCGGCCATGTTGATCAGTTCAATATACTCTGCGACAAGTTCTTTCCTGACCGCCACAAGAAGCACGTTCATCTGTTCAGGAGAGAACTCGCTCTCTCCGAGAATCTGGAAGTCAATATTGACATCCTCGATGTCATAAGGGATATACTGCTCGGCTTCGGCAAAAATCTGCTCCTGGAGTTCCGCTTCAGAGGCTTTGGTCGTGTTGATCGTTTTGATTACTACCGAGTAGCCACCGGTGGCGATGGCCACATTTTTTTCTTTTATTTTGCTTTTTTTAAAGAGCTTTTTTATTGATTGCGCCAGCTCTTCCATGTCCTGAATTCTGCCGTCCACTATAGAACCCGGTGTGATCTGAGTAAAACCGAATTTTTTCAGAATTAAATCCTTTCCCGTTTTTTTCAGTTCGGCAGCCTTTATGAAGGAAGAACCGATGTCCAGCCCCACGAGATGGTCTTTTGGCTTGATTAGCATGTTATAATAATTGACTCATAAAATTAGTTTAATAACACTTTTCATATTTACAACCTGCTCTTTTTATAACATTTATGCTATTATAATATTGTAAAGTCAAGTGTTATTATGAATTTTTAACGTTTTTTTATCAAGAAAACCGTTATAAATAAAGGATTTTTCTTTCGAATGAAGCTCAGGAATATAAGCCTGCAAGGTGAAAAGCCCTTCAGGCTGGTGAAATACTTCACTTTTATAAGTCTTATAGTAATGTTGGCCGCAACCATAACCATCTCTCTTCTGAACGCGCTATGGGCCAAAAAAATTGTGCAGGAGAAGAGCGAAGAGTATAACCATCTCATGGTAGAAAATCTGAACCACCAGATTTTTCTGCGGTTCGTGATACCGACGGTGCTGAAAGAAGGCAAAATCAAGCTCAGAAGGAAGGAACAGTACGAGAGAATGGACAGGGTGGTAAAATCAACGCTGCACAGCTTTAACGTGGACATGGTCAATATCTATGACATGAAGAATATTATCTCCTACAGTTTTGACAAGGAGAAAATCGGAACAAAGGATGCGGGCGGGGCCGAATACAAAAAGGCTCTGGAAAAGGAATCCACCTCCTATCTCGTTCAGGAGGGAAATTTTTTCGAAATCGCGTTCGGGTTTCCCGAAAAAACGGAAATCGTCACATTCGCACCTCTCCAGGCTGAAAAACAGCGGTCCTCACCGATTTCCGGGCCCGTTCTCGGTGTCATCGAAATCGTGCAGGACGTGTCGGATGACTACAAAAAGGTGGCGCGGCTGCAGGGATTGATCGTGGTTTCCTGCTTTGTCGTAATGGGGACCCTGTTTGTCATATTGAGATTCGTCGTTAAAAAGGGGGAGGCAATTATGGAGCAGAAAGCCGAAGAGCGGCTGAAGCTCGAGGAAAAACTGAGGAAAACCGAACATCTGTCGGCCATAGGCGAGATGACTGCCGGTGTTTCCCATGAAATCCGAAATCCCCTGGGCATTATCAAAAGCAGCGCGGATCTCTTAAAAAAGAAAATTGCCAGGAACGATACCCAGACCCGAATACCGGATATTATCATTGAAGAGTCTGCAAGGCTTGATAATATTATCAAGGATTTTCTCGATTTTGCCAGGCCGAAAAGCCCTGATCTGAGACCCTGCAGAGTCGAGCAGATAGTGGAAAAAAACATCTCGTATCTCGCTTTCCAGATCGAGGAGCGGGGCCTTACAGTCGAGAAAAAGGTTCAGGGGGATCTGCCCGAAATCATGGGCGATTCCGCCATGCTGTATCAGGCATTTTTAAACATACTTATCAATTCGTTTCAGGAGACATCGGACGAGGGAAAGCTCACCATCGAAATATTCCGGGAAGACAGCAGCATCACGGTGCTCTTTCTGGATGACGGCTCAGGCATAAAGGAGGAGAATTTCAAAAAAATATGGACGCCCTTTTTTACCACCAAAGATTCCGGAACAGGGCTCGGCCTCGGTATCGTAAAAAATATCATTGACTGTCACAACGGGCGTATTACTATTTCAAACAGGGAGACGGCCGGTGTCCAGGTCAAGATCACATTGCCCGTAAAGGAGCCTTGAACAGATGAAAAACATCCTGATCGTCGACGATGAGAAACATTACCCTTATATCCTGGGGGAGATTATCCAGGAGGAGGGGTATACGCCTTTTGCCGCCTCGAACGGGGTGGAAGCCCTTGATATACTCAAAAATGAATTTATCGATCTTGTCCTGACCGATGTAAAAATGCCCGGAATGGACGGGATAGAGCTTTTATCCAGGATAAAGGAGATCAATCCGGACCTGCCGGTTATCGTGATGACGGCTTACGGGAGCGTGGAAAAAGCGGTGGAGGCCATGCAGCAGGGGGCATATACGTATATTCTCAAGCCGTTTGAGAATGAAACTCTTTTGACCCATATTTCCAAGGCGCTTTCCATATACAGGATCGTCCAGGAGAATTCCATGCTCCGGGAAGCGGTGACCTCCCGGTTCGGTTTCGGCAGCATCATCGGCAAAAGCAAGCCCATGCAGGAACTTTACGAGAATATTAAAAAAGTGGCGCCCACCAATGCCAATGTGTTGATCGAGGGAGAAAGCGGCACAGGAAAAGAGCTTGTTGCCAAGTCCATCCATTTCAACAGTGAGAGAAAAAACAGCGCATTTGTGGCCGTGAACTGTTCGGCTTTTGTTGAAAATCTGCTCGAAAGTGAACTGTTCGGCCACGAAAAGGGGGCTTTCACAGGTGCGGCAAACAGGAAAAAAGGCCGGTTTGAAATGGCCGACAGCGGTACGCTTTTCCTTGATGAAATCGGGGAAATGCCGTTAAATCTCCAGGTGAAGCTGTTGCGGGTGCTGCAGGAGAGGAGCTTTGAGCGGGTCGGCGGTACCGGGACAGTACCGGTGGATTTCCGGCTTATAGCGGCCACCAACAAGAATATTGAAAAAGAGGTGGCCAAAGGGACTTTCCGGGAAGATCTCTATTACCGGCTCAACGTATTCAAGGCCGTTATACCGCCTTTGAGGGAGCGCAAAGAGGACATTCCCCTTTTGATGAATCATTTTATAGACAAGTATGCAAAAGAGAACAACCGGGCCGGCGAGATTAAAGGGGTGAGTCAGCAGGCGGCCAAGATCCTTTTCGCCTATCCCTGGAAGGGAAACGTAAGGGAGCTTGAGAACGTCATTGAAAGAGCCGTTATCCTGTCTGCGGGGGGGATGGTAGCGCCGGCGGATTTGCCTGTGAAACTGCGGCAGGGTGTTGATTCCGCTCTCGATCTGGACGGTATCCCGGAAGGTGCCGGCTTGTATGAGACGCTCGCCGCTGTTGAAAAGCGGATGATCCAGAGATCCATGACACGTGCCGGGAACGTACAGTCAAAAGCGGCGGAAATTTTAGGAATAGGGAAAAGCGGCCTCAATCAGAAACTCAAGAAATATAATCTGGATAAATGAACCGCTTGTTCACCGGGGTTCAAGATTTTGAACCCCGGTGAAGAATATTTTTTTTCTTTTATTTCAAAGGGTTATATAGATAAGGGGCGGCCGGGAGAGAATGTCGGTTCATGATTTTAAATTTATCCCTTCACCCTCTGGCAATTTAAACCGGGAACAATTGCCGGCATAAAAAAAATAAAACGGACAGGAAGCTTGATTCCAAGGGAATGTGTTGTTCGGCAGTAAAAAAATATAAATTTTTTTTTGGTTTGGCAGGGTATTTGCTTTATAATATGGACACTAACTTTGAAAGTTAGTTTTTCATCTTTTTCCTCCTTTTTTTGGAAGGTTGCACTTATTATCTCAATAAGGCAACCTTCTTTGTTTTCAGGGGTAGTTTCGTTAAGGGGCGGTTTCCGTTTCAGCGATCGGTGTGTAAAGAGAGTCTGAAAAATCGGACAAAATGCGTCTGTAAAATTCCCGGGCCCCGCTTTCGTTACCCCGTGCCTCTTCGATCAATGCCAGGCTGAAAACCGCTTCATCTTTGAGCAGAGGATCTTTTTTCCCGGCGACTTCAGTAAAGTAGGATGCGGCTTTATCTATGTCCCCGCGGGCCATGGAGACACGTCCGAGACAGGTGTGAATCAGGTTTGTCATGACCGGGTCCCCCTTGAAATCATCAAGTGCATCCCTGTAGAGCTGATACGCCCTGTCAAATTCCGATACTTCGTAACAAATTTTGGCAAACCGGACCCGGCCCATTTTCCCGGCAGCCGTATTGGGGTACTTTTCAATCAGTTCTGAAAAGTCCGCTTCAACGGACGTGTACCCTCCAGAGGAATTTGCCGCTTTGCTGTATTTGTTAACGGCGGTCACGAAAAGCCGGGAGGCATTGTTTTCCGCAGCTTTGATACTGTATATGACACTTGAAAAGACCACCGCCACAATCACAACACCGCATACCCCCAGGATAAATTTTTTCCGGTTGTCCTTGATATACTGCAGTGTTTTTAATACGTTCTCCTGGAAAGGATCCATCTGTTCAAGTTCTCTTCTGCGTTCATTGGATACTCTCTGTCTTGCCATAATCTCCTCACGATCTGTTGTATAATAATGTTACCACACAAGGGTTTTGTAGATCCAGCCGCGGTCGCCGTCGGCATGTTCCACCCTGAGCCAGTTTCCCTTTTTGTCCAGCACTTTGAAAGGTACGCCCCGTTCCACCCGGAAAACAATCCGGTTGTCCGTTCCCGGACCGGACCGGATATTGCACTTTTCCTTGATGGTGGTTACCGATTTGACATTGCCCACAAGGGATTCATGCAGCCATGCCACATCACCTTCGAAGTCTTTGAACCTGTACCAGTTGCCTTTTTTGTTTAAAATTACAATCGGATGATACTTTTCAACCTGCCACAGAACGTCATGGTTCGTGCCCGGTCCCGATCGGATATTGGCAATTCGCGATGTGACACAGCGGCGGTCTTCCGCATTCGAGGGAGCTGCTGTGAAAACAACGGCCACAGCCAACACGAGAAGCAGTTTGAATACGATTCGGCTTGATTGGTTCATAATAATCTCCTTTGTTGCTATCCCGCTCCAAGCATCATACCTGCCTGATATATCAGAAAAGAGGCACCCCATGCAACCAGAGTTGTGTAAAACAGATTAAAAACGGCCCATTTTCCCGATGCTTCTTTCCAGATGGCGGAAATCGTGGCAATACAGGGAACATACAGCAAGACAAAAACCATGAGGGAAAGCGCACTGAGCGGGGTCATGCCGGAATGACGCAGCGCCTCTTTCAAAGCGTTCGTTCTTTCGTTGTCCACACCGTGCAGAACACCGAGCGTACTGACCACCACCTCCTTGGCGACCAGCCCGGTCACAAGCGCCACACTCTCCCGCCATTCGATCCCGATGGGCCTGAAAACCGGTTCCAGGGATTTTCCAAGCCGGCCGATATACGATTGTTCCACCTGTTCCTTTTTTTCCATTTTCCGAAGCGTTTCAATTTTTTCCCGGACCTGCTCCGGAACACCTGATATGTCCGTCTGGGCGTAGGGGGCCCTGAGGTCATTGATCCGGTCCGTGTAATCGGCTGAAATGGCGGCATTTCTGGGAAAATAGGAGAGCACCCATATGATAATGGAGCCCACCAGAATCACGCCGCCCATTTTTTTCAGAAACATTTTGCTCCGGTCCCACATATGGATCAGCAGACTTTTGATCATGGGGGCCCGGTAGGGCGGCAGCTCCATGACAAACGGGGCGTCTTCCCCTTTCAGCAGGGTTGATCTGAAAATTCTGCCGGAAATCATGGCCGCCAGGATACCGGTAAAATAGAGGCAGAATATAACGGTGCCGCCGTTTTCAGGGAAAAAGGTGCCGGCCAGCACGATGTAGACGGGAAGCCGCGCCGAACAGGACATGAAAGGCGTCAGCAGGATGGTGAGAATTCTGTCTTTCGGGTTTTCAAGGGTCCGGGCCGCCATGACGGCGGGAACGGTACAGCCGAATCCCATCAGCATGGGGATGAAGGATTTGCCGTGAAGACCGATGGCGTGCATGATCCTGTCCATCAGGAAAGCGGCCCGCGCCATGTACCCGGTATCTTCAAAAAGGGCAATACAGAAGAACAGGATCAGTATATTGGGCAGAAAAACGATCACGCTGCCGATGCCGGCCACAATACCGTCCAGAAGCAGGTCTTCCAGAATGGAAGGGGCCATCAGCCGGTCCGCGAGATCGGCGGAAACCATCACCCCGGTGTTGATCCACTCCATGGGGTAGGCCCCAAGCGAAAAAGTCAGCTGGAACATGGCCCATATGAACAGGATAAATATGGGGAAGCCCAGCAGCCGGTTGGTGAGTACCAGGTCAATATTTTTGGAGATATCCACCCGCTTGCGGCGGGAAAAGTGGACCACTTCCTTGTAGATGCCGGCGATAAAACCGTACCGGTCTTCGGTTAAAACCGTTTCAACATCATCATGGTAGATGCCTTCGATGCGCTTCCGGCATTTTTCGGCAACCCGGAGCACATCGTCCCTTCCCTTGTCCCTGTAGCGCTCCCATATGATCTCGTCCCCCTCGAGAAGTTTTGCCGCGGTCCAGCGAACGAGTTCCGGGCTGTTGTCAAAATCTGTTTCAAGGGTGGCGGTGACCGACTCGAGACAGGCCTCGATATCATTGGAGTATTTGACATTGCGGGCTTTTTTGCCCTTTTTGAAAGCAGCGGCTTCTTCAAAGGCTTTCTGGATTAAATTGTCGGTTCCCTGATTCTTGTTGCCCACGGTAAACACCACCGGCAGGTTCAACAGCTTGGAGAGCCTGTCCGCATCGATCTGGATGCCCCTGGATTTGGCGACATCGGCCATGTTCAGCGCGAAAACGATGGGCCTTCCAAGCTCCAGTACCTGAGTGGCCAGATACAGGCTCCTTTCGAGGTTGGACGAATCGATGATACTGATCACCACATCCGGTTTTTCTTTCTGTATAAAATCCCGGGCCGTCACCTCTTCAATGGAAAAAGGGGTAAGGCTGTATGTGCCGGGCAGGTCGACAACCCGGATACTTTCCCCCCTGAAGTTCAGCTTTCCCTCTTTTTTCTCGACTGTTACGCCGGGCCAGTTGCCCACCTTCTGGTTGGCCCCTGTCATATTGTT
Organism: uncultured Desulfobacterales bacterium; assembly: GCA_964478245.1. Taxonomy (GTDB): domain Bacteria; phylum Desulfobacterota; class Desulfobacteria; order Desulfobacterales; family Desulfobacteraceae; genus CAYZHB01. The sequence goes on from CAYZHB010000024.1 coordinate 27,359, forward strand.
GAAGATGGTTGTCTTGCCGGAATTGGGATTGCCGGAAAGGGCAATGGTGAGGTCATTCATTTGCTGTTGGCGTCCCTGACGTTTTCAACCAGTATGGCGGCGGCTTCCTGAACACGGAGAGAAACGTGGTATCCTTTTACAACCAACTCCATGGGGTCCCGCAAAGGGGCGTACTTTTCCACATAGATTCGGGTGCCCCGGTTTATCCCCATTTCAAGGAACCGTCTTTTAAGGCGGCCGGCCCCGGAAACCCTTACAATTTCTCCTTCCTGTCCCTCTTTCATTTCGCTCAAGGACATTCTTTTCGATTCGGGGGTGCCGTTCTTTTCCGCTTCCTGTGCGTCCTGGGTCTTATCGCCGTTTTTTACGGGCTGCACCATTATTTTGGCTGCCATTTTTGCACCGAGGACATATCGGCTGCCGGCAACGGCAACAACCACCTGTCCGCCAAGCTGGGTGGATACGATTTCGATTTTTTCCCCGATCCGAATCCCCATGGCGGCCATCCTGGCAGCGAATTTTCTGCCGCCCTCGAGTCTTTTGATCACCGCTTTTTCTCCCTGCTTGATTTTTTCCAGCGGGATGACGGCGGTTCGCTGTTGGAGGCATTCGGAGCAGATGCCGTAGATTTCCATCTTGTGCTGAAGCATATGGAATCCGTAGGCGGCGGCCAGTTTCATCTGGGATTTTTCAAGGTTTTCATCCTTGAACTCGATGATTTTGCCGCACCGGGTGCACACCATGTGGTCGTGGTGGAAGCCCAGATGTCTGTGCTCATACCGTACAATCCCGTCATCGAATTTTATGCGGTGAGCAAAGCCGAATTTGCTCAAAAACTCCATGGTTTCGGCAATAAAGACTTTGTTCAAAGAGAGGCCTTCTTCTTCAAGCCTGTCTGATATCTCTTCGCAGGTGACATGCTTTTCAAGGCCGAGAAAAGCTTCAAGGACTTTCAGCCGCTTTTCGAATTCATTGATTCCCTGCTGTTGAAACAGCCGGTTGAACTGCTTTTTTTCGCTGTCATGCTTCAGATTCATTGGCATTGTCCTTGATAAATGATGCTATAAAATATTATCAATCCGGTGATTTGTCAATATAACAGCCGTATTTTTTTAGCAATAAAACTTTGTTAAAAATATCTAACTATCCACGGCAATTTTAATAATAAAGTTTGTTCGTGGGGTCTCCCTCCGCCATCATGGCCTTAAGTATCCGCTTCTCGGCGGGGCCGGGAAGAAATCCCGTCAGCACACCTTCGATAACCGTCAAACCCGCCTGGTTGTACCAGATAATGTCCGCCCTCGATTTCCCGTTTTCCGCGGTTTCGACAATGGTCAGTCTGCAGGTAACCGTATCCCCGAAATAGACCGGTCTTTTGAACCGCATTTCCATTCCCGAGGCGAGCCAGCCGATCTGCCCCCCCACTTCGGTCAGCATGCTGCCCACAAGAAGACCGTGGCATATCACCCCCTTAAAATTCTTTGCCGAAGCGAAACGGTCGTCAAAATGCACGGGGTTGTAATCCCTGGAGAGATCCGCAAAACGGTGCACCTCCTCTCTGGAAAAAGTACGGGTCACAGTGAAGGTGTCCCCTTCTTGGATACCTGAAACCGCTTTTCGTCTAATGTCTGACATGATGCCCCTTCACATTTTGACCACCCGCAAAGCGGGTGGCATGGAATGTATGCAGTCGCATACAAAACAAAAACACGCAAGCGTTTCAATCGTTGGCGGTTGTAGCCGGGGGCATAGCCCCCGGTTTTGAAATAACCAATAAAAGAGCATAAAAAACTTTTCTTGAAAAATTGTCATGCTTAATAATATGATTCTTGAAAAAGGTCAAAATTTTTTTAACGGAAGGGAAAAGAATGACAGACAGGTTCGGGGACGGCCCCTGTTTTTCACATTCAACGGCAGCGGCGGCGGCTGTAATGGAAACGGTTACGGCGCCGTTTACCGTGAGGGGAAAGACAGTGAAGAACCGGCTTTTCCTTGCGCCGATGGCCGGTCTGGGGCATGTCGCTTTCCGGGAGCTCGTGGCGGAGTTCGGCGGTTTCGGTCTGCTTTTTACAGGGATGTGCAGTGCCGCGGCCGTGCCCCATGAAAATCCCGACGTCTCGGCCGTGTTCAGATGGCGAAGGGCGGAGCTTCCGTATCTCGTCTGTCAGATATTCGGTGCAGACCCGGATGTGATGGCGAAGGCGGCCGAGAGAATCGCAGATGAAAATTTTTTCGGGGTTGATCTCAATTTCGGCTGTTCCGTGGCGGCCATCTGCCGGAAAGGAAGCGGGGCCGCTCTCTTGAAAAACCCGGACCTTGCCTGCCGCATTGTTGAAAGCGTCAGAAAATCCGTGACTGTGCCGGTTTTTGTGAAATTCCGAACGGGCTGGGAGGATAATGACAGGCAGCCGGCACAAATGGCCAGGCAGTTCGAGAATGCCGGCGCCGATCTGCTGGTCTTCCACCCGCGGGTGGCGCCTGACAGGAGAAACCGGCCGCCGAGATGGGAATATATCAAAACGGTCAGACAGGCTGTGAACATACCGGTGTTCGGCAACGGTGATATTTTTACCTGTTCCGACCTTCAGAGCGTGGTGATGGAAACCGGCTGCGACGGGGTTTCCCTCGGTCGTATCGCCGTTTCCAAGCCCTGGGTTTTTTCCCGGTGGGCCGGCGGTTTGTCTGTTGATCACACATGCTACCGCAGAACCGCCGAGAGAATGGCAGTGCTTCTGCGGCAGCATTTCGGCGATACCCAGGGGATGAAATTTTTCCGGAAGTGGCTTCCTTATTTCTGCGCGAATTTCAAGTTCGGCCACACCATAAGCCGCCGGTTTCTCGGCTGCAAAAGCATGTCCGGAATTGAAAGGTGTATTGAAACGGTTTTTGAAAAGCCGCCCGAAATCAGGGAAAGACCCAACCTGAACCAGTTTGTCTGAGCCTGAACAGGTGCTGCCCCTCTTTCGGCAGAGAGCGGACAGCACGCCCGTTTATTGGCGGCGGTGTTGAAAACCGGAGTGAGCCACCCGGTTTGCGGACGGCACGGCTAAATTGTTCTATGCCACCTGCCTGTCCTAAGGTGCCCCGCAGAACAAATCAGCCGTGTTGCGGATGGTAGTTGACTTTACGTCAGAACAATGACATATTCTGAATCGGATGTTTGTGCCTTAAAACTTTAAGCTTGGAGGTCATCATGAAATATGTCAGCGTGTTGTCTTTTCTGGGTCTTTTATCTGTGCTCCTTGCCGGGTTGTGCGGATGCGTGACCACCGGTACTGAAACCACTGTTACTTCAGGGCAGGGCGGTCCCACCATGGCGGAAGCACAGTCGGAAGCGTACAATGGTCCGAAGGCAAGGATTGCCGTCGCCAGATTCAAGGACAAGACCCGGAAAGGGTGGTATAACCACAAAATCGGGGATGGTATGGCAGATCAGTTAACCACCGCTCTTTTCAATACCAATCGTTTCATCGTTCTTGAACGCCAGAACCTTGATACGGTGCTCAGCGAGCAGGACCTGGGGGCCAGCGGCCGCGTAAAAGAGGAGACAGCCGCCCCCATCGGAGAGATCGAGGGGGCTGAACTTCTCGTGGTCGCCGCTGTAACCGAATTTGAAGGAAAGGCATCCGGCGGCGGCGGGGGTATCGGCGGTTTCGGCGGCAATGTTCTGGGCGCCATAGCCGGCGGTGTAAACAGGGCCCACATGGCCATCGACCTGCGGGTTATCGATACAAAAACCTCACGGATCGTGGGCGCCACGAGCGTGGAAGGCAAGGCAACGGATTTTAATATTGGCGGCGCGGCCGGCGCCTATTTCGGCGGCGGCGCACTCGGCGGCGCGCTCGGGGTTTACGAAAATACCCCCATCGGCAAGGCGATCAGGGCCTGTATCGAAAAGGCCGTAAATTTCGTCGTATCCAGAACCCCCCAGCAGTACTATCATTACGGCGGAAATCAGAGTGTCAGCCAGCCCGAGACCGCAAGCCAGACGCAGAGTGTTTCAGGCGGGAGCCAGAGTGCCGGTGATGCCGCTGAAACCGTTATGGTCACCCCGTCCGCGTTGAACATGAGAAGCGGGCCCGGTACCGGGAATTCCGTGGTCGAAGTGCTTAAAAACGGGGACATGCTCACGATTCTGGACCGGCAGAACGGCTGGATTAAAGTGGAGACACAGTCCGGCATCATCGGGTGGGTATCGGAAAAGTACACGTCACCGGTGGAAGGGTAGGCGCAGGGTTTGGCCGGTTTGCTGCCGGTCGTAATAAATTATCCCGATCGGGTTTTCTTGCTGAATTTTTCTTGTTCCGCGGAGAAGCGGCGGACGGGCAGTCAGAGAATATCCATTTTCTTTGGTTCCCACGGCTAATTTGTTCTATGCCATCGGCAGTTAACGGGGAACTTCCTCTGCCTCATTCAGACAGCCCTTTCAGGTCTGCTGGCTCATGATGCTGGCGCATCTCTTCGAGCCTCGCAGCCCATCCCGGGCTGCTCCGAGGTGACCGACATCTTAAAATCCTCCATGATTTTAAAAAAAGAT
>CAYZHB010000025.1:0-1773 GCA_964478245.1 uncultured Desulfobacterales bacterium
GGTGTAGTGTGGTGATCCGAGTGAAAACGGCTTTAACAGATGTAGAGCAGGAGAAGAATTATGGCGTTGTACCGCTATGGCGACCGGATTCCGAAAGTCGGAAAGAATTCATATGTCAGTGACTGGTTGTTTTCAAACCGGGGGCTGTGCCCCCGGTTACAACCGTCAACGATTGAAACACTGACGTGTTTTTGTTCTTCCGGCCTACGGCCGGAATTCCAAGCCACCCGCTTTGCGGGTGGTCGTTGACTCGGCAAGGGTGATCGGGGATGTCGTGATCGGTGAGAACTGTTATATCGGGCACGGGGCGATTCTCAGGGGAGATTACGGCAGTATCGCGATCGGCCCGGGCAGTGCCATTGAAGAAAATGCCGTCCTTCACATCCGGCCGGCCGGTCTTCTGGAGCTCGAGGACAAAGTCACGGTGGGCCACGGGGCGCTCATCCACGGCCGGCGGATCAAGTCCCACGCCGTGGTGGGGATCGGGGCGGTGGTGAGTTTTGATGCGGTTGTCGGGTCCTGGGCCATTGTGGCCGAAGGGGCCGTCGTCCCCGCCAACAAAACAGTCCCTGACGAAAAAATAGCCGGGGGTGTGCCGTTTAAAATCATCGGCAATGTCCAGCAGTCCCACAAGGATTTCTGGACCTATGGAAAACAGCTCTATATTGATCTTGCCAGCACGTATCCGGAAAAGTTTGAAAAATTGTGAGGCAGAGAAAGTTCTCTGCTACCTGCCTGTGACGGTTGTGAACAATCAATAAATTCATAGTGGGATCAATTTTCATCATCTTGTATTTTGGCGAAGGAAGTGCTACATAAAACCTGTTCCGCAACGGGGGCCGCTTTTTTTCTGTAGTCCGTTTCCCTCGGTGCGGCGGCGTGTTCGATCGGGGGATACCGGAGACAAAAGCGGTTCTGGCCGGCTTCCTCTGTTATATTCAACGTATTTTTCAGGCGCAGGGTCATGGATAAAATCGAAATAAACGGCGGCAGAAAGCTTCAGGGGGAAGTGGTTATCAGCGGGGCCAAGAATGCGGCCCTTCCCCTTATTGCTTCAACTATCCTGGTGGACGGGGAGTGCACGATTTCAAACATCCCGGATCTCGTGGACATAAATAGCATCCTGCTGCTCCTCGAGGATCTCGGGGCCCGGTACCGGTTTTCGGATAACCGCCTGTCGATTGACACTGCCCCTATCCATAAAACCCAGGCGGATTATGACCTTGTCCGGAAAATGCGGGCTTCCATTCTGGTACTCGGTCCCCTGGTGTCCAGGTACGGGAACGCCAGGGTGTCGCTTCCCGGCGGATGTGCCATCGGGGCCCGGCCGGTGGACATGCATCTTTCCGCACTGGAGATCCTTGGCGCTCATATCGATATTGAACACGGCTATATTGACGCAAAAGCCGACAGGTTAAAAGGGGGCGAGATCTATTTTGACACGCCCACGGTGACCGGAACGGAAAACATCATGATGGCGGCCGTTCTGGCAAAAGGGAAAACCGTTTTGCGCAATGCCGCAAGAGAGCCTGAAATCTTCGCCCTTGCCGGGGCGCTCAATGCAATGGGGGCCCGGATCAGCGGCGCCGGGACTGCGATTGTCACGATCGAGGGGGTTGATGCCCTGACACCGGCCGAGGTTACCGTGATGCCAGACAGGATAGAGACAGGCACGTTCATGGTGGCGGCCGCGGCCACAGGGGGAGATCTGCTGATCAAGAGGTGTGAATCCGATCATCTGGGCGGGGTTATCAGCAAGCTGAGACAGGCGGG
>CAYZHB010000025.1:1783-5589 GCA_964478245.1 uncultured Desulfobacterales bacterium
ACCGCCATTGATATCGAGAACGGCGCCATACGGGTCAGCGGAACCGGTAAAATCAGGAGTGTTGATGTGAAAACGCTGCCGTATCCCGGATTTCCCACAGACATGCAGGCACAGTTCATGGCGCTGATGGCGGTGGCCGACGGCAACAGCGTGATCCAGGAAACTATCTTCGAGAACCGGTTTATCCATGCAAACGAGCTTTTGCGGATGGGGGCGGATATCGCCATTTCCCAAGGCAGTCACGCGGTCGTGAAAGGCGTTGAAAAACTCCAGGGAGCGCCGGTAATGGCATCGGATCTCAGGGCCAGCGCATCCCTCATTATCGCAGGGCTGGTGGCGGAAGGAAAAACCGTGATAAACAGGGTTTATCATATGGACAGGGGGTATGAAGCCATCGAGAAAAAGTTTGAAAAATTGGGAGCCGATATCAGGCGGGTATAACAGTATCGTTTAAAAACAACATAGAAAAATTTTTCCGGGGGCCGTTCAGTTTTTTTAAAAAGGGTGTTCTTCCGCCCCTGGCTGTGCCGGCAATCGGTTTGGCCGGCGGCATAGCAGCCGGGAATGCCGCCGGCGGTTCCCTGACCCTGTCGGGCGCGGCAGCTCTCTCTTTCCTTTTTTTTTCCGTTGGCAGCCGGTTTAAAGGGTACGGAAAAGCCGCCGCGGTTTTTTTCGTGTTTTTTATTTTCTTTTGCGGTTTCTGTCTGATTTCCCTTCATCTGCCGCGGGATTTCGGCGCGGATCATGTGTCCGCGTATACCGGAAAGACGGTATACACGGTTTCGGGAAGCGTAGACAGCGTACCCGAATATACCGCCATCAGGACAGCGGTTGTGCTGGACGATCTGGCAATCGGCCGGGGGACGGATTCCCAAAAGGCGGTAAAGGGGCGGATACGGCTCTATATCTACAGTGGAAACAAAACGGTTGAGCTTTCTTACGGCCGCCGTATATCGTTCAGAAGTGCCGTCAAAGCCCCCCGGAATTTTTCCAATCCCGGGGGATTCGATTATAAAAAGTATCTGGCATTCAGGGATATATGGGGGATCGTCTATACGTCCGCCCGGAAAGTGTCCCTTGAAAACCGGAATGCCGGCGCCGGTTTTGCAGCAGCGCTGGTCCGTGAGACAAACCGCCTGCGGTACGGGTTTGCCGATCTTGTGTCGGAATCCGTTGATAATGAGAAGGCGGCGGCGGTCTTAACCGCCCTGACCACGGGCGACAGGGACGGCATATCCGACGACTTGAGAGACAGCTTTGCCCGGTCCGGGGCGGCCCATGTCCTCGCCATTTCGGGTTTGCATATGGGGGTGGTGGCCGCGATTTTTTACTACCTCTGGTATCAGTTGTTTTCTCTTTTCCGGCCGCTGCTTTTGAGCGGAAATTCAGGGAAGGCGGCGGCTTTTGCCACCCTGGTGCCGCTGGGCTTTTATGCCGCCCTGTCCGGATTTTCTCCTTCGACGCAGCGGGCCTTTATCATGATCGTGATCTTCATGTTTACATTCGTAATAGACAGGGAAAAGGATGTGTTCAACTCCCTGGCTGCCGCCGGTATTGTTATCCTTTTGATCTCCCCGCACTCGCTTTTCTCCGTCAGTTTTCAGCTCTCTTTTACAGCGGTCTTTTTTATTCTGATGGGGGTGCACGGGATAAAAACGAAGGGCCTTTTCCAAAGGAGAACTCCCGCCGACAGGTTGTTTCTTTTTGCGGCCGTTTCCGCATGTGCCACCCTCGGCACCCTGCCGGTGATCATTTACTATTTTAACATGGTTTCTTTTGTCCAGGTATTTACCAATATTGTGATCATCCCCGCAATCGGATTTGCGGCTGTTCCGATAGGTCTGGCCGCTTTTTTCCTTTTTCCGGTTTCCGGTTCGGTTGCGGCCTTTCTCGTAAAGCTGGCCGCGCCTTTTCTTTCATTTTCAGTGGCGTTCATCGAATTTATTGCTTCACTTCCCTTTACCTGGTCACGGTGCGTGACCCCGGATACGGTGGAACTTTTGTGTTATTACCTGGCAATGGCAGGCCTTTTTCTGTTGTTTTCAAAAAGGCGCAGAACAGGTGCGTGGCTTATCCTGATACCCCTGGCCGTTTTTGTCTGCCATACGGGCGTCGTCGTAAAGGAACGGTATTTCAACCGGGCGCTTACGGTGACGGTGCTCGATGTGGGGCAGGGGAGCAGTGCTTTTATCCGGGCCCCTGACGGGGTCGGGGTGCTGGTTGACGGCGGCGGGTTTTCGTACAGTTCCACCTTTGATACGGGCCGGTATATTGTGGCGCCTTTTCTGTGGCGGCAGCGGTTCATGTCGCTTGATGCGGTTGTGCTGAGTCATCCGGAAAAAGATCACATGAACGGTCTCGTTTATATCATGGAAAATTTCGACGTAAAAAAGTTTGTTAAAAACGGGGATGAACGGGACACCAGGAGCTATGCCGACCTTATGGCCGTATGTGCCAGAAAGGGGATTGAGGTGGTTTGCATACCGTCTGCAGAAAAAGAGACCGGCCTTGACCCGTCGCAATTTCATTTTTTGTATCCGTTCAGCCGGCGCTCAAATGCATCAGAAGATACCGATTTTAACAACAACTCTGTTGTGTTTCATATGCGACATCAGGATTTTTCCATGCTTTTTCCCGGCGACATCGAGAGGGCTGCCGAAACAAAGATCGCAGCTGCGGCGGGAAACAGTCTGAAGGCGGATGTGCTGCTCTCCCCCCACCATGGCAGCGCCACATCCAGTTCTGATTTTTTCCTTGATAAGGTGGCCCCTGAAAGTGTAATAATATCGTGTGGCCGGCATAACCGATACGGCTTCCCCGGCAGGAAGGTCCTGGCAAGATGCCGGCGACGGGGGATAACGGTTTACAGAACGGATCTTGACGGTGCGGTTCAAGTGATCTCCGACGGACAGGATCACCGTATTACAACGTATAAAGGAGAATAATCTTGTATTATATCTATTTCCCGTATGCGTTCATCCTTGCCGCATGGACGCTTTTTGAGTTCTACAAAAACAAAAAGCCCAAATGGTGGGCTCTGGTCATATTACTGGCGCCCATAACGTTTCCCTACTATATTTTAAAAACCAAAAAGGAGAAGGGGGTTGTTTTTGTAATGATTTTCCTTGCCTCGTTTTCAGCTGTTATCGCCGGGGAAGTGTTTCTTTACAGTGTGGAGCGGGAACGGAGCCGATACGAAGACGTCCCCCCCCTGACAAGGCAGATGCTGCGGCTGACCGATGAACTGGAAGCCGCCACGGAAAAACTCAATTCGGCCATTATCAAGCTGGAAGAGATGAGCAAGGTGGAATCCCGAATCGATAAAATCAGTGAAACAATTGATTTTATCGGCCGGGTAAAGATCCTCATCAGAAAAAACAGGGAATCCATCAGCAAGGTGATCACGGTTGCCAACAACTACAAGGACTACTTCCAGCAGGAGGGGCGGGACTGGGTTTTTCAGATCGAGGCGTACTACAGCAATGAAGCGGTAGTGACGCACTTCAAGACGCTGGACACGTATCTCGACACCTTTGAAAGACTGCTCATATATACCCTGGAACATTTCTACGAGATCAATGACGCAAAGGATCCGCGGGCACAAAAGAATTACGATGCCTATTACATGCGCTACAGAAGAGCTGTTGACCGGTACTACCGGTTTAACCTGCGCCGGATCGAATTTCAGAGAGCGTTTCTGGAAACGTATCCGGCACTGGAAGAATATCTGCCCGGCAAACGCTATACAGACTCTTTCAGGGTGTGGGGCTGATCCCCCTTTTCCGAGAATTTCAGAAAGGGAAGGA
>CAYZHB010000025.1:5599-31141 GCA_964478245.1 uncultured Desulfobacterales bacterium
CTTGTTCCCGCCTGATACGTCGTAGGTTATACTGACAACCGGCACGCCTGTTTTGGCTTTTATCTTTTCAGCCATTGATTCGGTGACAAGAGACGGGCAGCAGAAGGAAGGGCTTGTCTGGACAAAAAGGGAAATGTCCGGGTCCTCTTTCAGGACATAGTGAATTTTAAGGATATTGTCCATGGATTCGCCCGTGTGTTCCGGAATCATGTGATATTCTCCGAGAATATCCTCAAACGGGTCTGAATAGCTTATCTCCTTCTCGTTCAGCAGGCGGTTGAAATATTTGTAATACTTCTTTTCCATCTGACGCATGGCCGTAAAAAGCGCCCGGTTTGAGATGAGGTTCATATAGCGCCCCTCCTTGAACCATTTTGAAAAATAGGCCGGCGCGATCATTTTTACGTATCGGTAGTACGGAGTGGGCACGACCTCCCCCCCGTTTTCTTCAATGAACCGGATCAGGTTCTGGTTGGCCACCTCGTTGTCCCGGACGTACAGATCACCGAAGATGCCGACCTTGGGACGTTTCTCCGGTCTGGTTTCAATCCGTGAAAATCGCTCGGCTATCCGGGAGAGCGCTTCCTCCTTGTCTGTCTTTTTTTCAAAGGTCTCTTTGAGAAGGGCGACCGCTTCATCGATCGCCTGGTCCGTTTCGCCCCTGACCGTTTCATAGGGTCTGAGTTTACAGCCGATCTTCCGTATGAGCCCGCCGAACATATAGGCAAAGTAGGTGTTCATGCAGGCTCTTAGGGAAATGTCGATGAAGGAGAGCTCTCCCACATACACCTGGGCCCTTTCATACCCCTGGCCGGACTTTTTGAGTATGTGTTTTATATGATGGGGGTACAGTTTGATGTTACACGAGATTTCCGAGTTGCTTAGCCAGAGAGCGGTGCTGGACGGGTCGAGCCCGTGGTTCTCGATTGTTTTCATGAAAGCTTCTGCCATGGCATTGAGCGGGATACACTGTCCCGTATTGGTTTTGAGAGACGCCTTTATTGTCTGGTCGGTCTCCTCCATGAGAAAGGCATTGTACCCTTCCGATTTCAGTATGGAGACCAGAAACGCCCCTGTGATGCTGTCCCAGTGCGGAAAAATCACGGTTTTGTTTTTGAGTTCTGACGTGAGATCCGGGTTGATGCGGCGGGTGTCGATTTCCGCCGGCTGCCGGCTGTAGGTCTTATGGTTTCTGAAAGCCCTGACAGCCGACTCGATCCGTGTTTCATACCCCACGCTGGAATCGTGTTCGTCAATTTCGAGCACAAGATACGGCTTGCCGCTTTCTTCCATTATCTGTTTGAAGTATTCCAGGCAGAACGCGTCAGGGGAACAGTTGAAGGAGGTGATGTACACCGGATAAAGATTGTCGGTTTGGGCGGCGATATGGGTGGTCTTGAGGATGGTGGCGGCGTACTTCCAGTGTATCTCTTTCAAAAGACCCGCTATATCGGTGAAATCATGGTTTTCAAAATCGAGCATGTCCTGGAAAAAGGCTTTGATGTCAAGGGAAGCGAAAATATCGGGTATTTTCCCGTTCAACGCGTCCGAGAGAATCGTGTACGGCCTGCCCACCAGCACCACCTGGATGTCGGTTTCGTCGTTTTTGCGGGAAAGATAGAGATTTTTTAATTCCCGGGTGTTTCGCTTTTTGACATCCAGGGCTTTTTCCCAGGCCGAAGCGATATCGAAAAAGGAGATGCTTTCCCGGGTCGTGCGTTTCAACGTTTTGTAAAGGGCCATTTTGGTGTGAAAAGAGGTGTACAGGTAATCGGCCAGAGGGGAGATCAGCCTGTCACTGTCGATTTCCCGGCAGCAGCCGATAACGGAGGGACTGAACTGCGTATAGTAACAGTGCTGCCTTCTTTTTCCTTTCTCCTTATTCGGTTCTTCAAAATAGAAGGGCAGAAAGACGAAATCCGCTTTTGCCATAAGATGGGCCACATGTCCGTGAAGCGATAAAATCGGCGTGCAGAATTCACTGGAAGAGATCGTCTTTCCAAGCCTCACGGATTCGTTAAAGTGTTCGCTGGAAATCGTGCGGATTCCAAGATGGCTGAAGAACGTCTTCCAGAAGTCGAGATCCGCCACCATGTTGAGGGCGGCCGGAAGTCCCACGGTGAAATCGAATTTTGTCTCACCGGCTTTTTGGTGCCGGCAGATTTTTTTCTGCTCTTTTACGAGATTGAAGGTTGTGTCTTTCGGCACGTAGTGGGGCGTCTGAAGATCCCGCTGGCAAAGAAAACCGAATGCTTCGGTTTCCCCGTCAATTTCCGCAATGGTGATTTTACAGTGGTTGGTGCAGTGCCGGCACGTTTCCTGCCGGACAGGGATCTGCTTTTTCCAGAGGTCGAATCCGCGGAAAGCGGTTTTCCGGGTCTGATTCTCTTCTTTGAGCAGCAGCGCCACACCGATCGCGCCTGTCAGGTGGCAGTATCGGGAGACATGCAGCGGTTTTTCAAGCTTCTGCTCGAATGCGGCCACAAGTGCTTTGTTTTTGGCAGTGGCCCCCTGAAAGAGAATGGTGCGGCCGATTTTCCCTTCGGACGCCACCTTGGCCAGATAATTGTCCCTCACGGAATGCAGCGCCGAGGCCAGCACCTCATTGATATTGTAACCGGTGGCAAGAAAGTGGTTCATGTCCCTTTCCATGAAAACGGTGCACCGGTCGCTTGATACGGGGGAGGCAATCCCTTCGGTTCTCTGCGAGTACTGAGAGAGGGGGCATCCCAGCTTGAACGCCTGCTCCTCGATAAAGCTGCCGGTACCGGCGGCACAGATGGTGTTCATCACCGAAGAGGTGACATAACCGTCTTTTAATGTCGTGAATTTCGCATCCTGTCCGCCGATCTCGATAATGGTGTCGACCGCCGGATTGAGCTGAACAGCCGCTTTTGCATGCGCGGTTATCTCGTCGGGCATGGCATCCGCTCCGATGATCCTGCCGGACAGTTTTCTTCCCGAACCGGTTGTGCCGCATCCTTTGACCCTGATGTCAAACCCGTATTCCTGTATTACGTAGGCCTGGGCTTTCAGAATGGACTGAACCGCGCTGACCGGCCTGGAAGCGGTTTTGGTGTAAAACCCCGCCACAACCTCTCCCTGCGCTGTGACCATGGCGCTTTTGGTGCTGGTGGAGCCCACGTCGATGCCGATGTAGCAGCCGGTGCCGGAAATTTCTTCGGGCGCAATGTATATATCGGTCTCTACATTTTCATATACAAACCTGTCATGGGCGGCAAAATCGGGGTAATCCGACAGCACCAGTTCGAGCCCGGGATACCCCGGCTTTTCTCCGCCGGTTTTTGCCAGAAAAAGATCGGAAACTGTTTGAAATCCGGGATCTTTTTCATGTTTGAAATCCGTTCGGCTGACCGCCTCAGCCAGGCAGAGGGCGGCGCCTACCGCGCCGTAAACCCCGCAGTATGAATCGACTGTAAGGCGGCATCCGGTCAGTTCTTCCAGATATGCTTTAACCGCGTCATTTTTGGCCACCCCGCCGCAGAAAACAACCGGCTCCCGGACATCGGTTCCTGAAAAAAGGGTGTTGTAAATATTTTTGGCCAGTCCCCTGCAGAGTCCGTCTGATATCTGAGCGATGGCGTATCCTTCCTGCTGGGCATGGATCAGATCCGTTTTGGCAAACACGGCGCATCTTGTGGCGATATCCGGCACCGGGTTCCCGTTGGAGAGGGCTTCTTTGCTCAGGTTTTCCGATGTTGAAAGATCCAGTCTCACCGCCTGCTGGTCGAGAAAACTGCCGGTGCCGGCGGCGCAGGAGGTATTGAACCGGGAGCCTGAATAGTTGCCGTTCTCGTCAAACAGACTTAAATTGAACTTTTCCCCGCCGACGTTCAGAAGGGCCCCGATATCACGGTAAAAATACCGGGCCGCTTTTATCACGGCAACCAGCTGATCATATGCGCTGTCTCGCCGTATATACGAAGGGGTGTCGGAAGTGACGGCAATTTTTGCAATCCTGCTCAAATCGCTGTTTTCCATTGCGGTTTCGACCCCCCGGTCGATATCGCCGTGATGGGAAACGTAGGCGGTGCGCACAAGGTGGCCCTTGCTGTCAATTTCAGCCAGTGATACGGATACAGAACCGATGTCAATACCGAGTATGTTTTGTGAAGGTGCCATTACCGAAAAAATTCCTGTTTTTCCAAATAGTTGTAAAATAACCACTTGCGCCTGAAGAACAAGTCACCCGATACGCGGGTGATCTTTGACTGTCATAAACAGCGCATGTGTTCATCACATCTGCCTTTGACAAGAATAACACGTATGCCGGCATGTGACCAGTGTTAATGGTTTTAAAACAGGGGTGATTTACGCTGCGGGTCAACTTTGGACAGGCTGGTGGCGGGGGGGCTTTCTATGCCGGGTTTGACCGGCATCATTAGTCCTGCGCGGGAGAAAAGCAAAAGCTTCGCCGCGTATTTGAAAAGAAGGTATGTTTGAAAAGAAGACGCTTGAACTTTTCGGTCAAACTCAGTATAACGCGGTTATGATCACAGAATCCATTGAAAATTTGGGTGTGTCTTTTATTCAGTCGGTAAAGGGTATCGGGCGGATAACGCTGTTTTTCACGGCAGGTGTTTACCACATATTTACGTTTCCGATCCAGGCAGGAAAGATTCTGGACCATACCTGGTTTGTCGGTGCAAAGTCCATGTTCGTCATCGTGCTTACCGGTATATTTACCGGCATGGTGCTGGGACTGCAGGGATACTATACCCTGGTCAAGTTCGGATCCGAAGGCATGCTCGGTTCGGCGGTCTCTCTGAGCCTGATACGGGAACTGGGTCCCGTTCTTTCCGCCTTTATGATAACGGCGCGGGCGGGGTCGGCAATGGCGGCGGAAATCGGGGTGATGCGTATATCAGAACAGATTGATGCCCTTGAAACCATGGGCATCAACCCGATCCGGTTTGTTTTCAGTCCCAGGATCGTTGCTGCCGTTATCAGCTTTCCCCTGCTGACCGCCCTGTTCGATGTTATCGGGATTGCAGGGGGATACTTTACCGGGTCATTTTTGATGGAAGCCAACAGGGGCATATACATGAACAAAGTGGTTGAGAGTGTCCTTCTGATAGATGTGATGGGCGGTTTCATAAAGTCCCTTGTTTTCGGCGTGGTGGTTACGGCCATCTGCTGTTACCAGGGATTTTTCACCCACCTGAACACGAAAGGAGGACACGGGGCAAAGGGCGTCAGCCTGTCCACGACAAACGCCGTTGTGCTGTCCTGCGTGATGATTCTCGTGTTTGATTATGTTATTACGTACTTTCTGGTATAGACGTGACCATGACCGAGCCCCTTATCCGATTTGAGAACGTTCAGAAAAGCTTTGGTGCCAACCATGTGATGAAAGGGGTCAATCTCTCCATATTCGAGGGAGAGATTACGGCTGTGATCGGAAAAAGCGGATGCGGCAAATCCGTTTTGCTGAAACATATTATCGGCCTTATGAAGCAGGATTCGGGAGTGATTTACATTTCCGGCAAACCCCTTTCCGCCTTGAGCCGGGAAGAGAAGCGGGAGTTTAAAGACCGCCTGAGCTATATGTTTCAGCAGAATGCCCTTTTTGATTTTATGTCCGTGTATGATAACATTGCCCTGCCCCTTGCCGAAAATTCAAAACTGTCCAGAGAACAGATTAAAGAGCGGGTTGATCTGAGAATGGCACAGCTCGGGATTGAGGGTACCGGCATGCAATATCCGGCGCAGCTTTCCGGTGGTATGCAGAAACGGGTCGCCCTGGCAAGGGCGCTTGTAACGGATCCCGCTGTTGTGCTCTTTGACGAACCCACCACAGGACTGGATCCGGTGAGAAAAAAGAGTGTTCACAAAATGATCCGGGATTACCAGCAGAAGTTTGGATTCACTGCGGTGGTGGTGAGCCATGAAATACCGGAAATTTTCGACATCACCCAGCGGGTCGCCATGCTGGACAAAGGGGTCATCGTGTTTGAAGGAGACTGTGAATCGGTTATGAATTCGGACAATGAAACGGTAAATTCCTTTATAAAGGGGGAGGAACAGAGGGGATAGCGTCATGAAAAATGGAGGCGCCAAATGAAAAGTGGAAAAGTTGAGTTCTCTGTCGGACTGTTTGTGATTATCGGCGCTTTGTGTGCGGCATACCTGGTTGTGTCCCTGGGGGAGCTGAGAGTTTTCAGAAGCGGCCGGTATTCCGTATATGCGTACTTTACTTCGGTGTCGGGACTGACCGAAGGGGCCAGTGTGGAAATGGCCGGTGTGGAGATCGGCAATGTGGTGTCCATATCGCTCGACAACCAGAGACTCCTGGCAAAGGTGGAGATGGCGGTCCAAAAAGATGTCGAGCTGTCCGAAGATGTGATCGCGTCGGTTAAAACATCCGGTATTATCGGTGACAAGTATATTGATATCTCCCCGGGCGGGGCCCCTTCTCTGGTAGAACCCGGCGGTATCATATACAATACGGAATCGGCTCTGGACATCGAATCTCTGGTGAGAAAATACATCTTCAGCAAACAGGAGAAGTGAGGTGTTTGTGCACCAGGAAACCAACGGGAGGAGGACAGGTGACATGAAAAGGAAATGCAGCATTATAACCGTAACAGCGATTGTTCTTTTTTTGTCCGTTTCCGGGGTCCGGGCTTCGCCATCATCCATGGCGGCGCTCGAGAAAACCGTTGACAAAATTGTTTCCATTTTAAAGACGCCGGATTATTCGGAAAAAGAGACACAGACAAAGGAAGATGCCGTCTACGATATCGCCACTGTTTCCTTTGATTTCAGGACATTGTCCATGCTTGCGCTGGGACGTAACTGGCGGCGTTTTTCAGAGGATCAGAAGGACCGGTTTTCAAAATATTTTTCCCGGCTCATCACGCAGGTCTACCTGAGTAAAATCCAGGGCCAGGATCTTGGCTCCATTGAAATTGAATACCGGAAAACCGAGCAGATAGCGCCTGATGCAAAGATGGAGCGGTCTGATGTCTATACGGCGATTCTGCACGACGGTGTGAAGACACCCGTGGTCTACCGGATGCTGAAGGAATCCGGCGAATGGAAGATTTACGATGTGAAAATCGAGGGCGTCAGCCTGGCGGGCAACTACCGGGAGCAGTACAGGAAGCGGTTCATGGATTCGCCTGAAAAGATTATCAACGATCTCAAAGAGAAGGTGGAAAATTGAAAACACTGGTGGCGGCGGTTCTGGTTCTGATCGGTTCCGTCCTTTCGGCCTCTCCTGCCGGTGCCGCAGACGGGAACGGCTTTGAGGGCCTGATGGCGGAGTATGAAGCAACAGCGGAGAAAGAACAGGTCAGTGACCCATTATACCCATACAACTATGCGGTCTACACATTTAACGACCGGTTTTATTTTTACGTGCTGAAGCCCGCTGCAAAGGCATACAAGGCCGTGGTGCTTCCGGATTTTCGCATCTGCATAAAAAATTTTTTTCACAATGTGCTTTTTCCGGTCCGGTTTGTCAATTCGGCGCTTCAGGGAAAACTGTCGGCTGCCGGCAGAGAGATCCAAATTTTTGTGATCAATTCGACCGTGGGATGCGTCGGTTTCGGCCAGCCGGCACAGGAGGGGCTGGGACTTAAAACAACAGACGAGGACCTGGGGCAGACCCTTGGTACGTATGCTGTCGGGGAAGGCTTTTATATCGTGTGGCCGTTTCTCGGGCCTTCCACCCTGCGGGATACGGTCGGCCTGGTCGGCGACGTCTTTGTGACACCGCTCACGTATGTGGAATCGGCCGAAGCGGCCTGGGGCCTGAAAGTTCTGGATACGGTAAACGCGGCCTCTTTCCGGCTGGGAGATTATGAAGCGGTCAAAAAAGGGGCGGTTGATCCGTATGCCGCCCTCAAGGACGGATACATACAGAACAGAAGAAAGAAGATAGAGGAGTAGCTTTCATGGGCATTATTACAGTAGATCCGGAAAGGTGTGAGCGGGACGGTATATGTGCGGATGTGTGCCCGGCCAGAATCATTGAACTGCCGGAAGACGGCCGCCCGCCGTTTGTTTCGGAAACGCTTGAAGGGTTCTGCATCGGCTGTGGTCACTGCGTGGCCGTGTGCCCTGTCGGTGCGCTCGACCATGAGCAGATGAAAAGCGATGCGTGCCCGCCGGTCAGGCGGGAAATAATCCCGGACCGGGAAACGGCGGCGCATTTTCTGCGTGCCAGGCGGTCCATACGGGCCTACCGGGACAGACCGGTCGAGAAGGAAACGCTTGAAAAGCTGATCGGGACTGCCGCCCATGCCCCTTCAGGCCACAACCGACAGCCGGTTCGCTGGCACGTGGTGTATGACAGAGCGACCCTTGATACGCTTATATCCCATGTTATTGACTGGATGCGCCACATGATCGAAGAGCAGCCCGATATGGCACGGGCCATGAATCTTGAAAGGGTCGTGGCCGGATACGGGGCCGGCATCGATACCATTTGCCGCGGTGCGCCGCACGTGGTGATGGCCCACGGACACAGCAAAGATCCGACGGCCCAGGCGGCATGTATCATTGCGCTCACCTATCTTGATCTGGCGGCGTCCGCCTTTGATCTGGGGTCCTGCTGGGCCGGATTTTTTACGGCGGCCGCTATTTTCTGGCCGCCGATGGGGGCGGCGCTGAATCTTCCCGAGGGACATACGCCTTTCGGGGCCCTCATGATCGGACATCCCAAATACCGATATCAGCGCCTGCCGCAGCGCAACAAACCGTCTGTTTCCTGGCAGTGATTGGTTGTTTTCAAACCGGGGCTATGCCCCCGGTTACAACCGTCAACGATTGAAACACCTGCGTGTTTCGCCCTTCCGGCCTCTGTGCCGGGCCCGAAGAGATGCGAATGCATACACGTCAATCCACCCGTTTCGCGGGTGATCGTTGACTTCAAAAAAGGGCAGGGTTCAGTAGAGATCGTCCCGCCGGTGGGGAAGAAAGTACTTCATCCGGTGAGAGCGGACCGCCGAAAGCTTGCTTTCCTCGAGAGTGGCCAGGAGAAGCCCTTCTCTGCTCTCGGTATAGGTGGATATGACATGGCCGTCCGGGCCGATGACGACAGCGGCACCGGGAAATTCGAGGGTGCCGCCGTTGGCGCCTACCTGGTTGCAGGCACCTATAAAGAGTCCGTTGTCAAATGCCCGGGCCCGTAAATGGCGGGTCCAGGAATCGATTTTTTCGCTGGGGGTTCCCCCGGGCGATGCATGAGGAATCAGTATCAGGTCGGCGCCCTCGAGCGCCATATGTGTTGAAAGCTCCGGAAAATGGGCGTCATAGCAGAGCTGGATGCCGAACGTCAGGCCGTCATTTTCAAAAACGTCCATCCGGCTGCCGCAGGAGAGAAACGGTTTTTCAACCGGTGCGGCGTGAATTTTTTTATAGGTGAAAAACGACCGGTCGGGCAGGGCGGCAAAATGGGCGGCAAAAACGCGGGTGTCTTCCGCCTGTAACACCATTCCCGCCAGTATGGCGACGGCGTTTTTTTCCGCCGTATCGAGCAACGTTGATCTGATCGTGTCGGTAAGGGGCGCTGCCGGGCGGATCAGATCCTTGCCCGTGGTGTAGCCGGTGAGATTCATTTCGGGGAAAAGGACCAGGGAAGCGCCGTCTGAGGCGGCCTGCACGGCCATTTCAATACATTTTTCAAGGTTTCTGTCAATCGCGCCTATCCTGGAATTCTGGACGGCAAGGGCAATGACGGTGTCTTTCATACCTTGAAATTGGCGCTTATTTTGAAAAGTTCGGTTGCCGGCAGGTTGAGAATATCTGTAATCCCGGTTTTTCCGGATATTTCGTGCAGATTTTTTTCGATGATCTCCGTGGAGGGGGCGATAAACGTAAACCAGATGTTGTAGCGGTGTTCGCGCATGTAATTGTGAGTAACACCGGGGTAGGAATTGACCACCCGGGTGAAGGATTCGATTTTTTCCTCGGGAACGCACGCCGCACAGAGGGTGCTGCTGTACCCGACCATGCCCGGACTGAAGTTTCCACCGATCCGCCTGATAATGTGGTTGTCTTTCAGGTGCTGAATTCTTTCAATGACCTGATCTTCAGAGAGCCCCAGTTCCTGTGCAATTTTACGGAACGGCTCGGATGTGAGGGGAAAATCCGTCTGTATTCTGTTTAAAATGCGCCTGTCAATATCATCCATGGGTTATTGGCAGTCTCTGTACCGGGTGATTGTGGACGGTGGTTGTAACCGGTGCATAGCTCCCGGTTTGAAAATAACCAACAAAAAAGGCCCTGTCCTGAATTGGGATTCAAACACAGAGCCCTTAAAAAAACAGTTCATTGGTTGTTTTCAAACCGGGGGCTATGCCCTCCCCGGTTACAACCGTCAACGATTGAAACACTAACGTGTTTTTGTTTTTCCGGCCTATGGCCGGAACTCCAAGCCACCCGCTTCGCGGGTGGTCGTTGACTCAAAGAGTGATACTGCTTATGCTTATACACATCCTGTGGGTTTCGGAAGACCGGCCATCTTACATGCCCCTTTTCCGGGTCCGGACGGGAACAGTTCATAAATGTGTTTGAGCTTGAACTTGGTCAGTTTTGAGAGTACACGAACCATCGGTGCGATACCGTTCTTTTCATAGTAGTCCTGAAGAACTTTCACAACCTTTGTATGTTCCTCTGTCAGCTCGTCTATACCTTCTTGGGTCCTCACATACTCAACCCACTCGTCACACCATTGATTGTAATCAAGCAGAAATCCGTCCTCATCTACTTCGAATGTCTTCCCATTCATCTCTACAGTTGCCATTAAAACACCTCCTGTTTCTGTTTTAAAACATTTGTTTCTATTGTTTAAGACTTACTGTCTTATCTTTCTTATCTTTAAAAATTAATTTTTAAACCATACCCCACCATTAAAATGTTGTCAATACAAAGATTAAGCGCGGGGCAATTTTTTGTCGGTTTTTATAATTAATATTCCTTCGGGGTTTGATTCAGCTCTTCCAGGGTAAATACCGGGCCGTCTTTGCATACCAGCTCTTTGCCGATATTGCAGCGGCCGCACATGCCGATACCGCATTTCATACGGTTTTCCAGGGACATGATAATCTGGTTGGACTGGTAGCCCAGTTTTTCCAGAACCGGCTGCGTGAACTTGATCATGATCGGCGGACCGCAGACGATCGCATAGGTATCAGGACCGGCCTTGGGGCACTGTTCTTCAGCAATCTGCGGCACAAAACCGGTATGGTACTGCCACTCCGGGTCGTCGGTTGAATCCACGGTAATGTGCATGTTGATGTCATCCCGTTTTTCCCACTCGTACAGTTCTTTCCTGTAAAGAAGCATGCCGGGTGACCTCGCACCGTATACCACGTCAATGTTTTTGAATTTGTCCCGGTTGGCGGGGTCGAGCATGTAGATGATGGATGACCGGAGCGTTGTGAAGGCAAAACCGCCGCCGATGATCACCACATTTTTGTTTTCCAGTTCTTCCCACGGATACCAGTTTCCCAGGGGACCTCTGATACCCATGATGTCGCCTTCTTTCATGTTGTGGAGATAGGAGGTGACGACACCGGTCTTGAAAACGGTAAATTTGACAAAACCTGTCTCTGTGGGCGAAGAAGCGATGCCAATCGGAATTTCCCCCATCCCGGGAATTGAAAGTTCGGCAAACTGTCCTGCTCTGTATGAAAACCGTTCTTCATCCGCCTCGTTCAAAAAGACGAACTTAAAGGTTTTAAGGGATTTATCCTCTGTTGCAATGTCAATTTTATCAATGCGAACCGGATAAGGTAAATACGGATTTTCCATTTTTCCTCCTTTGGCCGCTTTACGCTTTTTCTTCATAAGTGTTCATCTGTTCACACACTTCACGGATGTCAATATTGACAGGGCAGTGTTTTACACAACGACCGCATCCGACACACATGATTCCCTGATCGTATTTGTCCAGAAAGTATTTCAGCTTATGCATAAACCGCTGTCTGACCCTGGATACTTTTTCGCCCCTTGGATTGTGTCCTGAAGCATGGCGTGTAAAAAGGGGCGACATGCAGGTGTCCCAGTTCCGCATCCGGACGCATGTATTGTCCTTTGACTCATCCTGGATGTCAAAACACCAGCATGTGGGGCAGACAAAGGTACAGGTACCGCAGTTGATGCATGAAAAAGCGATATCGTCCCAGAAAGGGGCGTCATAAAGCGCCAGGAGGTTTTTCTCTTTGAGCCGGTCGCAGTCAATGTTCGAAGATACGGCTTTTTCCGCTTTCTCTTTCATTTCCTCTATTTGTGCCAACGCACTTTTTTCATCGGGTTGTTCTGTAAAACCGCACGCCTCGAGAAATGCGGTCCCTTTTTCCGTAATGACTTTTGCCAGATAGGTGTTGTCATCGATGTCCACCAGCATGACATCCAGTCCGGACTCGTCAAAGGGACCGGATCCTGCGGAGAGACTGAAATCAAAGGGCCAGGGGGAGTTCACGGCAAGCCCCACAAAAGTGGTGGCTGCCAGGGCATCGCAGAAATAGGGATCTTTGTATTCCGGCGTGTCAAAATTGAGTTCCAGCAGTTTCACCGCTTTTGCATCGTAGGGCTTGATCCCGATAACCGCCCGTGGCGAATAGTCGTTTTCCACAGGTTTCATTATGTGGTGGTTCTCTTTTGATGCATCAAGGTCTGCCCAGAGCATTTTTTCCGTCTGGGGAAAAAGCAGCGCTTTGGGTGAAAGAATGGTATCTTTATTTTCCATGTCGGGAAATTCGGATTTTTCCAGCTCTCTTACCATATGGTAATCCTTCTCCCGGACAGTGCCGAACAGGCGATAGGCCGCTCTTGATTTGTCAATTCCCGCTTGCCACGCTTTTTTATCTATTTTCACAACTTTCATAATACCGTCCTTTTACTTTACTTGATGAAATCATCCGGATCGTCAGGGTGATAGGTGTCCAGTGGCGGACGTTTGCCGGTATCGAGTCCCGCTTCCCATCCAAACAGTTCATGGACGTCTTTCACAAGCTTCCGGGTGAACTCCCGCACTTTTATGCCCATGGGGCAGGCTTCCTCACATGCGCCGCAATCCGTGCACCGGCCGGCGCAGTGGTACGCCCTGAGATAGTGAAAGGTCTGGATGTCGCTGAAATTCTGTCCCTTCCCCACCCATTGGGGCCCTGATTCATCAACAAAACAGGTCGGGCAGTAGCAGAGGGGGCAGGCATTCCGGCAGGCATAACACCTGATGCAGTCTTCGGTCAGGGTGCTGAAATATTCCCATTTTTCATCAGAACTCATCGATTCAATTTTTTTTACGTCTGAATACGGGTCCGCAAGCTGCTGCTCTTCAACCAGTTCGCCTGCAAGCGCGTCATAAATTACCGGGTTCCGGTGCATACAGATGGCGCAATTGGATTTGAGATAGTCGGTTTTATTTAAAACTTCGCTTTTTGACGCCGATTTTACGGAAAGCGTCTCATCCGCCTCTTTGAATTCAATGATATCGTCTTCAAAAAGGGCGGCGATTTTCCGCTTGTCCACCATGCCTTTGCAGGGCACACCGATAATATGGATGTTGTCTCTGTTTAATTTGTTCTCCACTATATGGGTTACGATGTTCCTGGAATCGCATCCTTTGGCGATGACGCCGGTTTTCTCCCCGGCATCCGTAATAAAAGTGGCAAGATTCATTGTGCAGTTGCTGTTGAAGACCAGCGCATCGGTATCTGCCGGATTTTTTGCGAAAAAAGGCTGTGTTGCCATGGGGATGGTTCCGTCCCGGAACCCTATAATATTTTCGACCCTGCCTTTCTCCAGCAGATCTTTGGCAAGGGCTCTGATTTTGTCTGTATAGCTTTTCATAAAACTTACCTTTAGTTATAACTTTTTTTAATCCGGTTGCCGGGTCCGATTTCTCTCACTTTTTCCGTTATCTCTTTGACCACGTCCACAAACTTGGTTGCCTCGGCGGACGAGATCCAGGAAAAATGGATCCTGTCCCTCTCTATTCCCATGTGTTCCAGAAGGTTCCCCATGAGGGCGAATTTTCTCCGGGCATAGTAATTACCATCCAGGTAATGACATTCTCCCGGATGTCACCCGGACACCCAGACGGCATCCGCCCCTTCTCTGAAAGCGGACAGTATGAATTTGGGGCTGACCCTTCCCGAACAGGGGACCCGTATAACCCGGATGTCCGGCGGATATTCCATTCTGCTGACGCCGGCCAGATCTGCAGCGCCGTAGCTGCACCAGTTGCATAAAAAACTTACAATTTTTGTCGTATCTTCAGCCATAATTGATGTCTCCTTTATACCGCTTCATTGAGAGAAAATATCTGTGAAAAAATCTGATTGGTATCAAATCCTTTCAGGTGCAGCGCCCCGGATCTGCAAGACGCCACGCAGAGGCCGCAGCCTTTGCACAGGACGGGATTGACTTCGGCCTTCCCCTGGAAACGGCCCTCTTCGATAAACGAGGGGGCCGAATACGGACATATCGATACGCAGACCCCGCAGGAACTGCATTTTTCGGAATCCACAAAGGCGATGGTACCGCTTGTGAAGAGGTTGTCCTTTTTGGCGAGCAGTGTCAGCGCCCGGGAGGCGGCTGCCTTGCCCTGTGTGACGGCTTCGTCAATGGGTTTGGGATAGTGACCGGAACCGCAGACAAATACACCGTCCGTGGCAAACTCGGCCGGTCCGAGCTTGGCGTGTTTTTCCACAAAGAACCCCTCATCGTTCAGGGGCACTTTGTAGAAGTTGGCGAGCTTCTCGTCTCTTCTGGGGACAATAGCCGTCGCCAGAACAACCAGATCGGATTCTATCTCCAGATCCTGGTCCAGCACATGATCTTTTGTCCTGATGACGAGGGCGTCTTTACCAGGCGCGACAACCGGCTTTTCCTGAACATCGTATCGTATGAATATAATGCCCATATCCCGGGCTTCCTTGTACAACAGCTCTTTTTCACCGTACGTTCTGATGTCCCGGTAAAGAATGAACACGTTCATATCCGGATTTCGTTTTTTGAGCTCGATGGCGCTGTCCACGGAGTGGGTACAGCATACCCGCGAGCAGTAAGGCCGATGGGGCTCCCGTGAGCCGACACACTGAATGAATACAGCCGAATTGATTTCCTTCAGCCGGGCATCGTCTTCCTGAAACATTTTATCGAGTCCCAGAGCGGTGACCACCCTGTCGTCTTTTCCGTACGCGTACTCATCCGGTTCAAGCGCGGTGGCGCCGGTTGCCAGCACCGCACCGCCGTATTCCAGGCTGAAAGGGGTGCCGTTTTCGACCAGCTCCGATTTGAAGTTGCCCACGAACCCGTCCACGCTTTCGATGGTCGTATTCAGATGCACATGTATCTTGTCCATTCCCTTCAGGGTCTCGACGGCTTTTTCCACGTTGGAGCGGACATCTTCGCCCTTGGCTGTCTTGTATATTTTCAGGGCCTCTCCGCCGAGGTGGGAACTCTTTTCCACGATGTGCGTTTCATAGCCCTGGGATGCGAGGCTTTTCGCAGCCGCCATGCCGGCAAGTCCGCCCCCGACGACCACCATTGTGTCCTTGAAGTCGATTTTTTCCTCTTTGAGCGGTTCGGAAAGGGCGCTTTTGGAAACAGCCATCCGGACCAGATCTTTGGCCTTCTGGGTGGCAATGTCCGGGTTGTTTTTATGCACCCACGAGTTGTGGTTCCGTATGTTGGTCATCTCGAAAAGATACTTGTTGAGCCCCGCATTGGTGAGCGTTTCCTGGAAGAGCGGTTCATGTGTCTTGGGTGTGCACGCGGCCACCACGATCCGGTTGAGGTCTTTCTCCTTTATGTATTCCACCATTTTGTCCTGGGCGTCCTGGCTGCATGCGTACATGGGTTCTTCTGCAAATTCTACGTAGGGAAGGGTTTTGGCATACTCGGTAACCGCTGCGCAGTCCACCACTCCTTTGATATTGGAGCCGCAGTCACATATGAAAACCCCGATTCTCGGCCGGTCTCCGGCTACCGGTTTTTCAGGCACTTCTTCCGGTTTCTTCGTCAGGGTGTTGCGCGCGTCACTGAGTGCGTCGCCGGCAGCGGATGCGGCTGCATTCGCATCCAGGACCGATTCCGGGATGTCCTTTGGATTGTTGAACACGCCGGATACGTAAATGCCGTCCACGGAACTGGTGACGGGTTCGAATGTGGATGTTTTGCAGAATCCGCCGGAGGTCAGCTCGATGTTGAATTTTCCGGCAAGTTTCCGGGTCTCTTCCGGGATTTCCAGACCAACGGAGAGAACGATCATATCGTAGACTTCCGATATCATCTCCCCTTTTTCGTTGACATAGTCGACTTTCAGGTCGTGGGTGCCCGGTACTTCCGTGACAGAATGGACCCGGGAGCGGATAAAGTTGATGCCGTGTTTCTCTTTGGCGTTCTGGTAGTATTTCTCAAAATCCTTGCCGGGCGTTCTCATGTCCATAAAGAAGATGGAACAGTCCAGGTCGTCTCCTGCGTGTTCTTTTGCAATGACCGCCTCTTTTATGGCGTACATGCAGCAAACGGAACTGCAGTGGGCATTGTCGCACCGGTTGATATCCCTGGAGCCCACACACTGGAACCATGCGATCCGTTTGGGATCTTTTCTCCGGGCCGCCAGCGCCTTGTCTTTTTTCTTTTTGGGATTCATCGGCACCTTGGGAAGGGTGGTGATGTGTCCCATGGTCGGGCCGGTGGCGGAAAGGATGCGTTCAAACTCCATGGCCGTGACCACATTGTGATAGTTGGCATACTGGTAATTGTCCAGCCCTTTGGGATCGTAAGGTTTATACCCCGGTGAAAATATAATGGAGCCGGTGTTGACGGTTATTCTCTGCTCGGTCTGTGTGTAGTCGATTGCCCCGGCAGGGCAGACCTCTTCGCATGTGCCGCATTTGTCCTTGGTCAGCTTGAGACAGATATCGGGATCGATCCGGAACTTGAGCGGTACTGCCTGGGGATATTCAACATATATGGCGGTTCTCTTGGAAAGGCCCTCGTTGTACTCATCATCGGTTTTGCCGGGGCATTTCTCCGTACAGGCCCCGCATCCGACACAGAGGTTTTCATCCACGTATCGGGGTTGCCGCAGGATATCGACTTCGAAATTGCCCTTTTCTCCTCTGACGTCGGTTACTTCGGAAAGTGTCAAAAGTTCAATGTTTAAATGCCGGCCGACCTCGACCAGTGTGGGTGCGACAATTCACATTGCACAGTCGTTGGTCGGGAAGGTCTTGTCAAGCTGCGCCATTACCCCGCCTATGGAGGGGCCTTTTTCCACCAGATAGACGTAATAACCCGAATTGGCCAGATCGAGAGCAGAGAGCATGCCGGAAATCCCGCCGCCTATAACGGTTACAGATCCTGTTAACGTGTTGCTCATACAAAAAGTCTCCTGTTTCGTGCGGACGGGCGCACAATGTCCGCCCGTCCGATAAATGGTGTTTATTAATTAAAAGTCTTTCATTTCAAGCTTTTTCAATGCTATGATTGTAAAGCTTATAAATGAATTTTTGTCAATAGTTTGTCAATAGATTATTGGGAAAAAATTGAACTTCAGAAACAGTGAAAATGAAAATAGTTGTCATATGCGGGCCCACCGGGGTGGGGAAAACAGCGTTTTCAATTGCCCTGGCAGACAGATTTGACGGAGAGATTGTCGGTGCCGACTCCATGCAGGTGTACAGGTACATGGATATCGGCACGGCAAAACCGGATACGGCTGAAAGGGAAGCCGTTCCCCACCATGTGGTGGACTTTCTGGCGCCGGACCAGGCGTTTGATGCCGGAAAATATATGACCGCGGCTGACAGGGCCATCGACGACATCCGGAAACGCGGAAGACTGCCCATTGTGGCCGGCGGTACGGGACTTTACATCCGGGTCCTGCTTTACGGGCTTTTCAGCGGCGGCAGCCCTGATGAAGCCGTTATGGCCCGACTTGAGAAAACGCTTTCCGAAAAAGGGGCCGGACACCTCTATGAAACCCTCGCGCGGTATGATCCCGAGGCGGCTTCCCATATCCACCCCAATGACACTTTCCGGGTGATACGCGCCCTTGAAGTGTTCAAAAGAACGGGAAACCCCAAATCCGGGATGATCAAGTCGCACGCGTTTAAAAATGAGCGGTACCCGCATGTAAAAATCGGTCTTTACATGGAAAGAGAAGCGCTTTACCGGCGAATTGACGACAGGGTCGACAGGATGATGGCCCAGGGATTTGTGGAAGAAGTCAGGACGCTCCTTGACATGGGGTATCCAGAAAATCTCAAATCGATGAACGCCATCGGGTATCGGCATGTGTGCGATTTTCTGAACGGCCGGACCGATGAGGAAGAGATGGTCCGTCTGTTGAAACGGGATACCCGCCGGTTCGCCAAACGGCAGCACACCTGGTTCAGAAGGGAAAGGGACGTGATCTGGATGACGCCCGGCGAGCTGGATCGGGCACGCGCGATCGTGGCCGATTTTTTACAAAAGCCTTTTTGACATATGGTCTCTTTTTATATAATAATATGTCCAGTTCTGATGTCTGTATTTTAAGGTGGATATTGTAAACGGGTATTTTTATCTGTGGTGCCGAGAGGAAGCGGGTGGTCGTTGACTTACGGAAAAACACGGTATGGAACATTATATAATTGTGGTATTGGCGGGTTATGAAACGGCACATTAAAAAAGAGATACCGACAGTCTGTTTTGCCGTTCTCGCTGTCCTGATGTCTTTCTTCGCGTTCTCCTGTGCGCCAAAGACGATTGAACCGACTGTTTCGCCGGATCAGGCTGAAAAGGCCACGGATACTGCCGAAGCAGAGAAGGACGTAAAAGTCTCCCGTCCTGAAAAAAAGGCCATCCTTTTTGGCATCCTTTTAAAGGAGGCGGACAAGTTTATCCAGGAGGGGAAAAACCGCGAGGCCCTGTTTGTCTATAACCGGGCCTTTAAGATTGTGGACGAGTCCAAAAAAGACGCCCTTGAAAAGAAGGTGTCAGCGCTTCTGTCGGTAACCGCCCCGGAGACAATCGAAGCGTTTTGTCAAATGGAAGATGTGGCCGTTCCGGAGCCGCTTCTCATGTATCACCTGGGGCTGAACCATATGAAGGCGGAAAATTATGCAGCAGCAGTGGAAGTTTTCTCGGCGTTTGCCGAGAAGTATCCGGATCATGGGTACTGCAGCGATGTCACGGACCTGCTCGGTATCGCCAGGCGCTTCCAGTTTCACCGCGGCCTTACGGGCGCCCTGCTTCCGCTTTCCGGGAAATACGCCGTCTTCGGCAGGAGAGCGCAGAGGGGCATCGAGCTGGCCCTGAAAGATTTCAAGGCCGATCACGACCAGAAGATAACCGTTTTGATAAAGGATACCGGATCGGATGACACACAGGCCCGGCAGAAAGCACAAACACTTTCCGGAAAGGGGGTTTCAGCCATCATCGGGCCCCTGGTCACAGCTGAGACTGCAGGGAAGGTGGCGGAAAAAAACGGTATCCCCATGATCGCGATGACCCAGAAACAGCTGAACAGTGCCGGACAGAACTACCTGTTTTCCAACTTCATTACCCCGGAGATGGAAGCCCGCAGCCTCGTGTCGTATGCCTATTACAAACTGGGCGTCAGGAAATTCGCCGTACTGTATCCGGATGACCGGTACGGCAGCCGGTATATGAATCTTTTCTGGGATACGGTTGAAAGGGTCGGCGGTGAAATTGTCGGAGTGGAATCCTACAAGCCTTCGCAGACCGA
This sequence comes from uncultured Desulfobacterales bacterium, assembly GCA_964478245.1. Classification (GTDB taxonomy): domain Bacteria; phylum Desulfobacterota; class Desulfobacteria; order Desulfobacterales; family Desulfobacteraceae; genus CAYZHB01. The sequence continues at coordinate 25,317 of CAYZHB010000025.1, forward strand.
TTTTTCAGAGGCCATAACCAAGCTGACAGGCGCCTATTATCCCGTTCCCGATTTCCTCAAGCCGGCGGCGGACACCGGGAAGGACAACGGGGATGAAACGGGAGAATCCGCCGATGAGAAACCCGATGAAGAGAAAGATGAAGAAGATGAAATAGCGATCGATTTTGATGCGGTTTTTATTCCGGACTCTTCATTCAAAGTGAGCCTGATCCTTCCGCAGCTCGCATTTAATGATGTGACCGACGTTTTCCTGCTGGGTACCAAGCTGTGGCACAGTGAGGCGCTGATCGAGAACGCCGGGGAATATGCAAAGAACGTGGTGATCACGGAAGGGTTTTTTACCGAAAGCCGCAACAGAAAGGCGGAGGCCTTTACAGCAGATTTTACCGCACTGTACGGGGAAGAGCCGGGGTTTATAGAAGCGGTGGCCTATGATACCGCCGCCATTGTTTTTGAATCCCTTGCAGATGAGCGTGTCGCCTCCCGGGATGATTTGCGGCGTTCAATCGCAGGCGGCCGGGTGTTCAGCGGGGTCACGGGAAAAACCATGTTCGATGAAGAGGGGACCCTTCACAAGCAGCTTTATTTCCTGACCGTCAAAAACGGCGAGTTCGTTGAGATCAGTCGCTGAAAAAATCTCCCTGGCCGGTCGCCTCAAGAACCGACTGCCATAATTTCCCCTGGGGATCGACATTCTTCCTCTTGCCGGCGGAGGCGTCCATGGGGATATGGACATACCGGTTGTTCCAGAAGCTGACAATCAGTTTTGTCTTTCCGGCCATCCCTGCATGGACGGCATCCCTGCTTAAAAGACCACAGAAAACACTGTCGTTGGCATTGGCGGTAAGGCTTCGGATCATATAGCTCGGATCGATGTATTTCAGGGAGATCGGCATATTTTTATTGTTGAAATGTTCGGATATCTGGTCTTTTAAGAAGACCCCGATATCTTTCAGCTTGATATTCTGCGAGGCATCGTACTCTTTCTCCTGGTTTTTAAAGAAGTTCTGCCCGGCGCCTTCTGCAGCAATGATAACCGCGTGCTTGCTTCTTTCGAGTCTGTTTTCAAGCGCCCGCAAAAATCCGTTCCGGCCGTGGAGTTCAATATCGATTTCCGGGATCAGCACAAAATTGGCATCCTGCTGAGCGAGCGCAGCCGTGGCGGCCAGGAAACCCGAATACCGGCCCATCAACTTGATCAGGCCGATACCGTTCGGATAGGCTTCAGCCTCGTTATGGGCGCCTTTTATGGCATTTGTCGACACATCCACAGCCGTGTCAAACCCGAAAGAACGGGAGACAAGGTAGATATCGTTATCAATGGTTTTGGGGATGCCGATGACGCTGATTTTGAGGTCCCGTACCTCAATCTCTTCGGCAATTTTCTTGGATGCCATGAGCGTCCCTTCCCCGCCCACCATAAAAAGAATGCCGATGTTGATCCTTTCGAGGCAGTCCACAATGAGGCTGATGTCCTGGGGGCCCCTTGACGAGCCCAGGATTGTACCGCCTATATTCTGGATGCCGGCCACTGTTTGTGGATTGAGGTCCATGAGATCGTGGCCGTATTCCGGAATAAATCCCTGCAGCCCGTAGCGGATGCCGTAGATGTTCTTGACATTGTACAAGTGATAGAGTTCGAGAACAATGGACCGGATGATGTCATTGATCCCGGGGCAAAGCCCCCCGCAGGTGGCTATGGCGCATTTTACCTTGCTCGGATCGAAATATATCTTTTCTCTGGGGCCGGCTTGTTCAAAACTGGGGATTTCCTCGTATGGCGGTGCGCTCTCTTTCAGCCACTCTTTTTCCACGTTGACAAGCACGCGGCTGTCGTCCTGGATGAACCGTTTGCTGAATTTTTCTTTGAGTTTTTTCCGCAGAGGAGAGACAATTTTGGCCTCGCCGAGGCTCTGGATTTCCGTGTTGATGTTGTCCGTTATCATCTGGGACCTCCGTTAAATTTGAAGGCGCCTTTGCCGAGAATGTCATGAAGATGGAGTATGCCTTCAAGTCTGTTGTTTTTTTCTACCACCGGCAGAACGGTTATCTGATAGGTTTCCATTATGTTCAGGGCATCGTAGAGGTAAGAGTCTGCCGATACGGTGCGGGGCGTGGTGGTCATTACCGAATCCGCAGCAATTTCGGCAAAATCCGTCATCCCTTCCGCCACAAAATGGCGGATATCCCCGTCGGTGATAATGCCTTTGAGCGTTCTTTCCTCTCCCAGTATGAGCACCGCACCAAGCTTGTGTTCCTCCATTACGCTGATTGCCGTCTGCATGAGGGTGTTTTGCGGGACGCACGGGAGACGGGAGCCGGCAAACATGATCTCTCCGACGCGGCACGATAGCCGCTGACCGAGTGCGCCGCCGGGATGGGATCTTTTAAAGTCACTTGCCCTGATTTGTTTTTTGTTGATCAGCACGACCGCCAGAGCGTCCCCCATGGCAAGCTGGGCAGTGGTGCTCGATGTGGGGGCGAGACCGAGCGGGCAGGCCTCCTTTTCCACCCCCGTGTTGATAACGATATCGCACATGTGCGCCAGGGTGGAGTCCGCATTCCCTGTAAAGGCGATAATACCGCACCCGATTCCCCTTATGGCGGGAATCAGCTGCGAAATTTCCTCGGTTTCCCCGCTGTTGGATATGGCGATGAAGACATCCTTTTTGGAAACAATACCCAGGTCACCGTGTATGGCTTCCACCGGATGGAGGAACAGGGAATTCGTACCGGTACTGGTCAGGGTGGCCACGATTTTTTTGGCGATGAGGCCGGATTTGCCGATACCGGAAATGACGACCCTGCCCGATGACGCACATATCAGTTCAATCATTTTTTCAAAGGAGCTGTCGATTTTTTCAACGAGATCGAGAATGCTTTTGGCCTCGGTCTGTAATACGGTTACTGCCTGTTCTTTTATCATAGCCGGATATTATTTATAAAATCAGTTTCCAGTCGGCCGCCCGGGCAGCAGCCGACAGACCGGAGGCTTTGTCTCCGGTGACTTTTAACGGGTTGAAACAAGACCTTATTTAAAGGCCCCCGAATATTTACGTGTGTTCGGACCGTATGCATGCGCTTCTCTCAGACCCCGGTGCCGAACCGGAACCCGGATGATCCGGATGCATATGCGAGCGTCTGTCCTCTCTTTTATCACAAAATACGGAAAAATTCAGTTAAAAATTTTACCAAAATTACCAAAAGTGATATGGTTAAGGCATGTTCTGAAAATGGTCCCGGGGGATGTTCCCGGTTTGAAAACAACCAGTCAACCAACAGAAAGAGACACGGGGAGGTGCGATAGTGACTGATGAAAAGCGAATAATGGAACGGGCGCTCGAGGCCGGTGCGTCCCTGGCCGGAATTGCGGATGTGGCGCAACTGAGGAACTCGCCTTCCCATGTTGTCTATGACCGGCTGGATTACTACGGCGGGGTCGGGACGCCTGAGGATAAGGACAAAAATCCGGCAGAGAAGGACAGCGTCGACTGGCCGGCCGAGGCCGCTTCAGCGCTGGTGGTCGCCCTGTCACACCCCGAAGAAAGCCCCGAGCTGGACTGGTGGGCCGGCAAGGGAACAAAAGGCAACAGAATGCTGATGGGCATTGTAAAGGAAGTGCGGGAGTGGATCGGGCAGGAACTGGAAATGACCGCATTCCCGCTTCACTATTATGTGGAAAAGGGGGGCGTTTTTCTCAAGGATGCGGCGGTGCTCGCCGGGCTTGGCAGTCTCGGGCACAACAACCTTTTGATTACCCCGGAGTACGGGCCCCGGGTGCGTCTCAGGGCGCTTTTCCTGTCAGAACCGCTCACGCCGACAGGGCCGGTGTCCTTTGATCCCTGTAGCGGATGCCCTGTGGATTGCCGGTCCGCCTGCCCGAGAAAGGCGATGAACCGGCCTTTAAAGCACTTCCGGGAGATGGATGACATTCATCTGCCGGCAGGGGACGGCGCCTACAACCGCCTGGTATGCAATAAACAGATGGAGGCGGATATGGCGGCCGCCCGGTCGGAGGCGGATGACGGGGCCGCACCGATAAAATACTGCCGGGCGTGTGAATTTATCTGTCCGGCCGGCCGCTGACATGTGATCGGCCGGTTTGTGGGGGAGTCGCCAATCTATCCTCTGGGATGATACTTTCTGTGCATTTCGATCAGGTATTCCCGGGATATATGGGTGTATATCTGGGTGGTGGCGATGTCCGAGTGGCCCAGCATTGTCTGAACCGATCTCAGGTCGGCTCCCCCTTCAAGCAGATGGGTCGCGAAAGAGTGCCGGAAGGTGTGGCACGTGACCGTTTCCGACAAACCGGCAGCCGCGGCGTATTTCTTTGTCACCTTCCAGAACCCCTGCCGGCTCATGGGCTTTCCCGCCCGGGCCACGAAGAGGTACGGACTTGAAATGCCCTTCAGAACTACCGGTCTCCCGTTTTTTATCCACTCTTCGGTCCGCCGGGAGGCGTCGGCGCCGATCGGTACGACCCGTTCTTTTGCGCCCTTTCCGAATATTCGGACAAATCCCGCCTTGAGGTTGATGCTGTCCATTTTCATGGACACCAACTCCGAGACCCGAAGGCCTGCACCGTACAGTATTTCGAGCATGGCCGAATTGCGCAGTTCTCTCGCATTGCAGGGGGCTACGGAATCCAGCAGCCGCGCCATTTCCCGGACTGTTACGATACGGGGCAGCTTGACACCGGTCCTGGGAAGATCAATGGGTTTGACAGGATCGGCAGGGAGACTGTTTTCTGCCACGAGGTATTTGTAGAATCCCCGGACCGCTACCAGATGGCGGGCCCTTGATTCGGCGGAAAGTCCCTTCTTTTCCAGGGAGACGAGCCAGCTGAGTATAACGGCGGTGTCACTGTCTCTGATATCGGTAATGTGGTTGTCTGCAAGGAAATCGACATACACGGCCAGATCCCGTGAGTAAGATTCGATACTGTTGGGGGCCAGGCCTTTTTCCACAATCAGGTAATCGATGTATCTCTGGACCAGTTCATCCATATTATTTGCTGTTGCCGTGTTTCAGACAATATAATCGTCATAAGGTGTTTCGTTCAGCACCCGGGCGCCGCTGTCTGTCACCATGACCATGTTTTCAAGGCGGATGCCGCCCCATTCGGGAATATAGATGCCGGGTTCAACAGTGACGATCATGCCTTGTTCAAGCAAATTGTTATCCCTTTCGGACAGACGCGGCGCTTCATGGATTGCAATCCCCACGCCGTGGCCGAGGCTGTGGCCGAACCGGCCTTTAAACCGTGTGCTGTCAATATGATCCCTTGCAATGCGGTCGATCTCTTTTGTTTCTACCCCGGGTTTTATCGCTTTTACCGCTTTTTCCTGGGCGTTAAACAGGATATCGTAGATTTCTTCAAACAGCGGTGTGCTTTTGTCAAAGATAAGGGTCCGTGTCGTATCACTGCAGTACCCGTTGTATCTGGCGCCGAAATCAAAGATAACCGGTTCTTTTCCATTGATCTCTCTGTCTGTCGGGATGGCGTGGGGCAGGGCGCTGTTCGGACCGGAGGCCGCAATAATGGGAAATGAAAGCGAATCGGCCCCGTTTTCCCGTATGCGTTTTTCCAAAAGCCAGGCCGCCTCTTTTTCGGTCATGTTTTTACGGACGTCCTGTTTGAACTGGAGAAAGGCGGTTTCGGCGATTTTAAGTGCCTGTTCCATGGTGGCTGTTTCATGGGCATCCTTCCTGATGCGCAGGTTTTCCATGAGCCCGTCCGCCGGTACCATGTCAATCTCGAGCCCGCTGCCGGAAATTTCCTCTTTCCAGTTTTCATGGGTTTTAAGGGTAATCCTGGACGC
>CAYZHB010000026.1:0-7651 GCA_964478245.1 uncultured Desulfobacterales bacterium
CCCCGCCGGCCCAACGAGGCATGCGGCACCTCCGGCATGAAGGCCGCCGCCAACGGCGGGCTCAATCTGAGCGTCCTGGACGGCTGGTGGTGCGAGGGATATGCCGGAGACAGGGGCTGGGCCATCGGAGACTCGGAGGTTCATGAAGATTCGGAATACCAGGACAGTATCGAAAGCCGGGCCCTGTACAATATCCTGGAAAATGAGGTCATCCCCGCTTTTTACAGCAGAGAGACAGCCAATGTGCCTGAAAACTGGGTCCGGATGATGAAAGCGGCCGTCAAAATGGCGTTCTGTGATTACTCGAGCAGCCGGATGCTGCGGGATTACTCTGAGCGGTGCTATTCTCCCGCCCTGAAAAACATGAAAGCGCTCACCGGTGACGGGGCGAAACCGGCCAAAGCGCTTGCGCTGAAACAGGCGCGCCTCGAGTCCCTGTGGGACGGCATCGAGATCGAGAATCCCATGGTTGTGCGGAGCGGCAGTCTCAAAGTGGGAGACGACATCAAGATTACCGCCAAAGTGTCTCTCGGCGAGTTGACGCCACAGGAGGTAGCAGTCCAGGTGTATTACGGCCGGCTCAGGATAAACGATCAGCTCGAAGGCGGCCGGACCGAGAATATGGAGATCCAGGAGACGCAGGCGGATAACGTCCATGTCTATGCGTGCCGTATCACCTGTGAAGATTCCGGCCAGTTCGGGTGCACGGTCCGGGCCATCCCCCGGGGCGATGCGTTTCTCAGCAATACACCCGGGCTGATTACGTGGGCGCGGAAACGGTAACCTGCCCGGAGAAAGGAGCGTTCGTGATGGAGGCAACAGAGAAAAGGCCAAGGATTCTCATCGTCACACCGGAAGTGACCTACCTTCCGGAAGGCATGGGGAATCTTTCCAACTATTCCGCCAAAGCGGGGGGGCTTGCCGATGTGTCGGCCGCCCTGATCAGCTCCCTCCATGACCTGGGATGCGATGTCCACGTGGCGCTGCCGGACTACCGGGAGATATTCCACTCCCATTTCTCCAACGTGTTTACAAAAGAGCTGGAACGGATCACGAAAAGACTGACCGATGAGCGGATTCACCTGGCAGAGGACCGGGCGTTTTTCTATATCAATACGATCTATTCCGGGTATTCGGACAAGGACCTCAAGGTGTCGCTCGCCTTCCAGCGGGAGGTGCTGAACAACATCATTCCCCGGGTCAAGCCGGACATCATCCACTGCAACGACTGGATGACGGGGCTCATCCCCGCCATGGCCAGAAAGTTCGAAATCCCCTGCCTTTTCACCATCCACAATATCCATACGCTGACATCCACGATGGCGGAAATCGAAGACCGGGGCATCGATGCCGCTTCCTTCTGGTACTATCTGTATTTCAGGCGGCCGCCTGCCAACTACGAGGAGAGCCGGCATACCAATCAGGTGGATTTTCTGGTGTCGGGGATCTTTGCCTCCCACTATGTCAATACGGTCAGCCCCACTTTTCTTCAGGAGATCGTGGACAACCGCCATCCCTTTGTGGCGGCGCATATCCGGGGAGAACTCGCCAATAAGTGGCACGCCGGTTGTGCCGACGGGGTTCTGAACGCGCCCGAACCCGAATTCAACCCGGCTGTGGACGAGTTCATCCGGTTCAACTACGGCCCCAAAAATTTCATGGCGAAGAAAAAGGAGAACAAACGGTATCTCCAGGAAGTGCTGGCGCTTGAAATCGATGAGAACGCCCCGCTTTTTTTCTGGCCCTCCCGGCTCGATCCCGTCCAGAAGGGATGCCAGCTGCTTGCGGATATCATGTATGATATCGTCTCCGCTTACCGGGAGGACCGGCTTCAGATAGTGGTGGTGGCCAGCGGGAGTTTCCAGGGGCATTTCCGGGATATCGTCACGTTCCATTCCATTGAAAAACGGGTGGCGGTCTGTGATTTTAACGAACAGCTTTCACACCAGGCGTTTGCCGCATCCGACTTTCTTTTCATGCCCTCCTCGTTCGAGCCGTGCGGCCTTCCCCAGATGGTGGGGTGCATATACGGTACGCTGCCCATTGTCTACGATACCGGCGGGCTTCATGACACCATCCGGTACCTGGATATTGAGAATGATAAGGGAAACGGTTTCGTGTTCAACGTCCATGATGCCGGCGGATTCAGGTGGGCGGTGGACAGGGCCGTGGCATTTTACCGGTGCGCGCCTGAAATAAAAAACGAGCAGATAAAACGGATTATGATCGAGAGCGTGCTCGAGTTCAACCATACCGAGTGTGCCGCCAAGTACATCGAACTGTATGAAAAAATGCTGAAGAGGCCCTTAATTGCCTGATGATAATGTTTTCAATGACCCGTACCTGATCCCGCACACCGAGACCATCCGCGAGCGGCGGATTTTCCGGGAGCAAAAAGAGAAACGTCTGACCGCGGATTATACCCGGTCGCTGTATACGTTTGCCGATTACCACACGTTTTTCGGGCTTCATAAAACCGTCAGCGGATGGGTATTCCGTGAGTGGGCGTCTGCCGCCCGGGCCGTCTATCTCATCGGCGACATGACCGGCTGGGCGGAAGACGCGGCATACGAGCTCGAGAAAACATCGGATGACGGGATTTTCGAAAAGCGGTTCACGGATGATATGCTGCATCACGGAGACTGTTTCAAGCTGAAGGTGGTGTGGGACGGGGGAAGCGGAGAGCGCATCCCCACCACCGCGAACCGGGTGGTGCAGGACCCGGAGACCCTGATCTTCTCTGCACAGGTCTGGCATCCCGAGACACCGTATGAATGGAAATGTGCCGATTTTCACGGCAGAGACGAACCGCTCCTGGTGTATGAAGCCCATCCCGGCATCGCGACCGAGGAGGGCAAGGTGGGGACGTTCCGGGAGTTTGAGGCCGACGTGATCCCCCGGATAAAAGCAGCCGGCTACAACACGGTGCAGCTGATGGCGGTGCTGGAACATCCGTATTACGGGTCTTTCGGCTACCATGTCTCCAGCTTCTTTGCTCCGTCCTCGCGATTCGGCACGCCTGAAGATTTGAAAAGTCTTGTGGATACGGCCCATGAAAACGGCATACGGGTTTTGATCGACATGGTGCATTCCCATGCCGTGAAAAATGAGGTCGAGGGCCTTTCCCGGTTCGACGGCACCTTTTACCAGTTTTTCCACGAAGGAGAGCGGGGTTTTCACAGGCCATGGGATTCCCGGTGCTTTGATTACGGGAAAGACATGGTGGTGAAATTTCTCTTGTCCAATCTCCGTTACTGGATGGAGGCCTTCAGGGTGGACGGTTTTCGTTTTGACGGGGTCACCAGCATGCTGTTTTACGATCACGGCCTGGAGAGGGCCTTCACCTCTTACATGGACTACTATGATGACAACGTGGACCTGGATGCCCTGGCCTATCTCTCCCTCGCCAACCGGCTGGTGCATGGAATATCGGCGGACGCGGTCACCATTGCCGAGGACATGAGCGGGTATCCGGGTATTGCCGTACCGGTCGAAAGCGGCGGTCTCGGGTTTGACTATCGATTTGCCATGGGCATCCCCGATTTTTGGATAAAGCTGCTGAAGACATACCGGGATGAGGAATGGCCGCTGGGCACCCTATGGCGCGAACTCAATCAGAAAAGGCCCGGGGAGAAGACCATCAGTTATGCCGAATCCCATGATCAGGCCTTTGTGGGAGACAAGACCATCATCATGCATCTCATGGGCGAAGATATCTACACGGCCATGTCTGTGGAGACGGAGAATATCCGGACGTTCAGGGGCGTCGCCCTCCACAAGATGATCCGGCTGATAACATTTTCAACCGCATCGGACGGGTATCTCAACTTCATGGGCAATGAGTTCGCCCATCCCGAATGGATCGATTTCCCGGCAGACCGGAACAACTGGTCCTATCAGTATGCAAGGCGGCAGTGGTCTTTGCGGGACAACAGCAGTCTTTACTACGCCATGCTGGCTGATTTCGACAAACACATGGTCGGGCTGGCCGGGCGGTATGATTTTCTTAGAACCGGTCCGGCGGAACTGCTGCACCTGCACGACAGCGACGGGGTGATCGCCTGGGAGCGAGGGGAACTGGTGTTTGTTTTCAACTTTGATCCGGAAAGGTCGTATACGGATTATATGTTCAAAGCCGTGCCGGGCCGGTACGAAACGGTGTTGAGCACCGATGATGCCGGTTTCGGCGGTCACGGCAGGGTCACGGCAGGTCAGGTGCATTTTACCGTAGATCAGGAGCGGCTGAGCCTTTATCTGCCCACGAGAACCGCTCTGGTGCTGCACAGGGAGTAAACGCCGTCCGTCTCAAGTTTTAAAGGTACAAAAAAATGGACATGAATCTTACAGACAGAGTGATTGCCCTGGGGAATCTGGTCGGGTATACGGGCATGGCCTATGTGGAGGCGGATCTCGAGTTGAATGTCATTACCTGGAACCGCGGAGCGGCCGAACTGTTCGGGCGTTCCGAAACCGAGGCCATCGGGGGCAAACTCTACGATTTGCTGCCGGTTGAAAAGAAGCGCCTTTCCGAATGCTTTGAAACCTGCCGGGACAGCTGCGTGGTGACAGGAGAAAAAAACCGGCGGATATGGTACGATTTTTTTCTCACCCCCATTCTCAATGCGAAAGGAGAGAGAACCGGCCTTTCCATTCTTGTAAAAGACGTCTCCGAGAGCGTCCGGCGCAACAATGAGTTTGAAGCGTATAAAAGGGAGCTGCACGAGATTTATTCATTCGCGCCGGTGGGGATTTTCAAGGTGGACCGGGCGGAAAGGATCGTGCTGGCGAATCCCGAGTTTGCCTGGATGCTCGGATATGAATCATCAGACGCCCTTATCGAAAAGGGCCTCTGTATAAAGTCCCAGGTGTTTGTCAAGCCCGAGGCGGCGCGGGATTTCATTTTCCGTCTCAATGAAGCAGAGGAGGTCAACCGCTTTAAATGCCGGCTCCGCAGGAAGGACGGCGCTTCTCTATGGACATACTGTTTTGCCAGACTGACCCGGGGCACCTCCGGACGGGCGGACGGGTTTAACGGGTTCGCCTTTGACATCAGTGCCACCGTCCGTACGGAAGAAGCCTTGAAAAAAGCCAATGAGAAACTCATCCGGATGTCCTCGGTGGACGGGCTGACCCAGATACCCAACAGGCGGAAGTTTGACGAGCATCTGGAGAATGAGTGGCGGCGGCATAAAAGGGAAGAGAAGCCGCTTTCCGTGATTCTTGCCGATATTGATTATTTCAAGTGGTTCAATGATACCTATGGCCATCAGAAGGGGGACCTGTGTCTTAAACAGGTGGCCCGGACCATTGACCGGAACATCAGCCGGGCCGGTGATCTGGCGGCCCGGTACGGGGGGGAGGAGTTTGCCGTGATTCTGCCTGCCACCGATGCACGGGGCGCTGCGGTGGTAGCGGAAAAGATCCGGGAGCGGGTGCGGTACCTGCAGATCCCCCACATCAGTTCAGAAGTCAACGATCATGTCACGTTGAGCCTGGGCAGCGGCACCCTGATGCCCAATGCCGAAAACACGCCGGCGGATCTGCTTTCCATGGCGGACAAGGCGCTTTATCAGGCAAAGGGAGAGGGGCGGAACCGGGTCGTGGTGGCCCCTTGCGCCTGAGACCCGCCGCCCGCTGCCTGAAAGGGCAAAAAAACGGGCGGCCCCGGCGACAGGAAAAGGGAGCGGGAGAGCGGTACAAAAAGTTCATTTCCTGAGACCGGGCGTCGCACTGAAGGGGGGGGGACACTAATCAAAATGGAGGAGGACACGCTTCAATACAAAACCCTTCCGGTGGATGAAAACATAACGCTCCGATACCTGTATGCTTTTTCAAAGCCGTCTCCCAGGGCGGTTGTGCTGCTGCTGAACGGCCGGTCCGAATGCCTTGAAAAATACAAAGAGGTGATCGCCGAGCTTCTGGCAAGAAACTTTGATGTGGCCACTTTTGACTGGCGGGGCCAGGGATTTTCCACAAGAGAGCTTGAAAACCGGCACAAGGGCCATGTAAAGGATTTTTCCCTTTACATCCGGGATCTTGAAATGTTTTACCACCGCGTGGTCAAAGAACGGCATCTGCCGGTTATACTGCTCGGACACTCCATGGGGGCCCATGTCGGGCTCAGGTTCATAAGGGAGAATCCCGGGGTGGTGGCGCGGGCGGTTGTCGTCTCACCCATGATTGATATCCGGACCCGCCCCCTGCCGTGCCGGTTTGTCCGCCTGGCCGCGGAACTTGCCTGTTTTCTGGGGTTTTCGAAACGCTATGTGATCGGCGGTAAAGATTTCTCGGGCCAGCAGTTCATATTTGAAAAAAATAAGCTTACCCATGACAGTGAGCGGTTTGTGTCCCAGCTGGAAGAGATCAGGAAACAGCCCGACCTGGCTGTGGGGGATGTGACCTGGGCGTGGCTTGCGGCGGCATTCCGATCAATCGATACGCTTTCCCGAAGACCCTATGCCAGGGGGATAACAGTGCCTTTGCTGCTTGTAAGTGCGGCGGAAGACCTTGTCGTGGACAGGTCGGCCCAGGAAAACATCTGCCGGATGATCCCCGGATGTTCCTTTGTCAGTCTGGCCGGTGCGTATCACGAAGTGCTCATGGAAAAAGAAGCGATACGGGAGCGATTCTGGCACTGTTTTGATAACTTTGTTTCCGGCTGAAGGAAAACCGGGCGTATGGCCGTTTTTAAAGCAACCAGCCGCCGACCGGTAAAAAGTGCCCCAAAAGGTAACCAGGATGGCAGGGGCGATGGTCCCGGGGGACAAGGGACATTATGGAAGGTGTTTACTGTCTGTTGTTGATGAGGTCTCTCAATTTTCCGGAGCATTTGAAGGTGACCACTCTTCTGGCGGGGAGGATCATCTCCTCATTGATCGCAGGATTTCTGCCTTTTCGGGCTTTTTTTTCATTGACGCAGAACTTGCCGAATCCACTGATCATAACATCCTCACCGTTTTCAATGGTGCTTTTGATAATTTCAAGAAACTGTTCCATCACATCATAAGCAGCTGTCCTGGAGAGATTAAGCTCTTTCTGAAGCGCTTCTGTGATTTTTGTTTTTGTCAATGTCATAATCTGCTCTGCTCCTGTGTTGGCGTTGGGCATTATTGGTTGTTTCAAAACCGGGGGCTGTGCCCCCGGTTACAACCGTCAACGATTGAAACACTAACGTGTTTTTGTTCTTCCGGCCTACGGCCGGGCTCGGTAGAGATGCGACTGCATACATGCCAAGCCACCCGCTTTGCGGGTGGTCGTTGACTCAAAGGTTCCGGACTGTCTTTGTCCTGTACGCATTTTCGAAAGCAGGCTTAACTTACTCTAATCATGGTTTATTTGTCAAGTGTTTTAATCCTTGGCGGTTTTAAACAACCGACAAATTCACCGTGCGTCCGTTACGCTGATCATTGATTTGTTGATAAAATCATTATACAATGGCGACAAAATCAGCTCACCCCCCCTGCCTTGCGGGTGGCCGTTTACTTGCGCGAGAGGGGATTTGGTTCAATCGGTTGTTTTCAAACCGTCAACGATTGAAATACCGGCGTGTGTTTACCCGCTCTGCAGGGTGTCGTTGACGTAATAAAGAGGAGAGCATAATGGCACAGCTTATTGCTGACAGGAGAGATGTTGATTTCGTTTTGCATGAGCA
>CAYZHB010000026.1:7661-30529 GCA_964478245.1 uncultured Desulfobacterales bacterium
TATGGTGGCGCATGACCGTTTTGCCGAGTTTAACCGGAAGACTGTGGATCTGATCATCAATGAGGCGCGGAATTTTGCAGTAAAAGAGATCCTGCCGACTCAGAAACCCGGAGATGACGAGGGATGCCGGTTCGAGAAGGGGGAGGTTAAAGCGCCGGCGTCTTTTCACAGGGTATACGATATTTACAGGGAGGGAGAGTGGCTCGCCATGACCGACAATCCCGACTACGGGGGGCAGGGCATGCCCATGACGGTCGGGGTGGCCGCCAGTGAATATATGGTCGGGGCCAATCCCTCGTTTATGCTGTATAACGGCATGACACACGGGGCGGCAAGGCTGGTGGAGTCTTTCGGCACCCAGGAACAGAAAGCGATCTATCTTGAAAACATGTTCTCGGGCAGGTGGGGCGGCACAATGCTCTTAACCGAGCCGGAGGCGGGGTCGGATGTGGGTGCTCTGCAGACAACCGCCGTCAGAAGGGATGACGGCACCTATTCGATTAAAGGCACCAAGATTTTCATATCCGGCGGGGAGAACGATCTTGTAGAAAATATCATCCATCCCGTGCTGGCAAGAATAGAGGGGGCCCCTGCCGGTACCAGGGGCATATCCCTGTTTCTCGTACCGAAATTCAGGGTGAACAGCGACGGCACGCCCGGGGAATTCAACCATGTCGAGTGTACCGGTATCGAAGAGAAGATGGGTATTCACGGGAATTCGACCGCTACGCTTTCTCTCGGGGAAAAAGGGGCGTGCATCGGCACGCTGCTGGGCGAAGAAAACAAGGGTATGGCCGAGATGTTCCAGATGATGAATGAAGCCCGGGCATTTGTCGGACTTCAGGGACTTTCGGTGGCATCGGCGTCGTACATGTACGCCCTTGATTATGCGAGAAACAGGGTCCAGGGACGGCATCTGCTCGCCGGAAAAAACCCGGATGCCCAGTCCGTGAGAATTATCGAACATCCGGATGTCAGGCGGCAGCTTTTGACCATGAAGGCCTATGTGGAGGGGATGCGCAGTCTTATCTACTACAATGCCAAATGTATCGACATCGCCTGTACCACGGACGACCCGTCCGAGGAAGAACTTTACAGGGGCATGGTGGAGGTGCTGACCCCCATTGTCAAAGGCTATGTGACCGACAGGGCATTTGAAGTGTGTTCCCAGGGCGTTCAGGTTTACGGCGGGTACGGTTATATCCGGGAATATCCGGTTGAACAGCTGGTGCGGGATGCCCGGATATTCATGATCTACGAGGGGACCAACGGCATCCAGGCGGCGGATCTTTTGGGCCGGAAACTGAATTTGAAGGGCGGTACCCTGTTTGACAATTATATCGGAAAGATGGAGGAGGCTGTTGCGGCGGCAAAGGAGACGGAGGGCCTTTCCGGCCTTGCAGAACAGTTCGGGCACGCCGTTTCGGATTTTGCGGCCCTCGGCCGGGAACTGAAAGAGCGGGCGGCCGCCGGAAACGTCCTGAATGCCTTTTCTTTTGCCCATCCCTTCCTTGATGTGGCCGGCGATGTCAGTGTTGCCTGGATGATGCTCTGGCGGGCGTCGACAGCTGTGCCCAAACTTGTGGAAAAGGCGGGAAGCACTGACAGAGAAGCCGCGGCCCGGGCGGCTTCCAAGAACAAGGAGGCGGCGTTTTATGCCGGCCAGCTGGAGACCGCCCATTTCTTTATCAACCGGATACTGCCGGCCACCTTCGGCAAAATGGCGGCTGTGAAATCCGGGGATACGTCTGTTGAAACCATGGCCGACGCATCATTCGGGTCAAAATAGCAGGAGGCATTATATGTTTGATTATATCAAAAAAAGTTTACTGACCGGCGTGGGACTTGCCTTGAAGTCCAAAACCGAAATTGAAGAGCTCGCCAGAGAGCTTGCCAGCAAGTCAAAGATGAATCAGGAGGAGGCGCAGAAGCTTATTGACGATCTCCAGGATCGATATGAAGAGACCCGGGAGAAGCTTGACCGGAGAATAGAGGACAAGGTCACCCGGGTGCTTCAGAAGTTTGATATCCCGGACCGGTCCGACATAAGAGCGCTGAGTGACCGGATCGACCAGTTGTCTGAAAAAATTTCCGGGATGGGCAAGTAACCGGCGCCCGGGGCTATGCTGAGCATCAAGAAAATAGGGAGCTTTGGCAGAAAGTACCACCATGTCATGCGGTACCGCCAGATTCTTGCCATTGTTTTCAAGTATGGTTTCGGCAATATTGTGGATGCGCTCAATATCGAGCAGTACATCGAAATCGGCATGAAACTGGTGTCCCGCCGGCGGTCGGAAAAGATTGAAAGGCTTTCCGGCAGCCGGCGGATACGGATGATGTTCGAGGAGCTCGGTCCGGCCTTCATCAAGTTCGGCCAGATACTCTCCACACGACCGGACCTGATCCCGGTGGATCTGCTGAACGAGTTCACCGTGCTCCAGGACAAGGTGGCCCCGTTTGCCTTTGAAGAGGTGGAGAAAATTTTATATGCCGAGTTCGGCAAGGCCGGTGATGAGGTTTTTGATGCGTTTGATGAAACGCCTTTGGCCTCGGCTTCCCTGGGGCAGGTGCACCGGGCGAAACTGAAGAACGGTTCCGATGTGGCGGTCAAGGTTCAGCGGCCCGGTATACGGCGGATCATCCAGGTGGATCTTGAAATAATGCACCATCTGGCAGAGCTGATGGAAACGCATATCGAGGAGATTGCCCACCACCGGCCGGTTCGGATAGTTGAAGAGTTTGCAAAAACGCTGGAGAAAGAGCTGGATTATACCACGGAGGCCTCCAATATGGAACGGATGATCCGGCAGTTCAAAACCGATGAAACGGTGCATATCCCCGCTGTCTATCTCGAGGAAACCACGGAGAAAATCCTGACGATGGCGTATGTTGAAGGCATTAAGATTTCCGACGTGGACGCCATTGAGGCCGCCGGGCTGGACAAAAAGAAGATCACCCGCCGCGGGACCGATTTCATATTGAAACAGGTTTTCGACTACGGCTTTTTTCATGCCGACCCGCATCCGGGCAATATCTTCATCCTTGACGACAATGTGATATGTCTTCTGGATTTCGGCATGACCGGTTTTGTCAACAGAGAGACAAGGGAGCTTTTCGTTGATCTGCTCCACGCCGTGGCCGCCGGTAACACAAGACCTGCCGTCCGGCTTCTTCTGGATCTTGTGGAATATGACGAGAAGCCGGATACGGATGATCTGGAAAAAGCCATTGCCAACTTTGTCTCCAAGTATCTGGCGCGGAGCCTGAAGCAGATCAGAACGGCGAACATGCTGAACGATCTTCTTGAAATATGCGCGGATAACGGTATTCGTATTCCGCCCGATCTGTTTCTGATGATAAAGGCGTTTGTGGCGGTGGAGGGCATCGGCAGACGGCTGGATCCCGAGTTCAACATGATTTCCCACAGCTATCCCTATGTCAAACACGTGAAACTCAAGCGGTATTCACCCGCCAGGCTGAAGGAGGAGGCCGGCGAAGTCGCCAGGGAATCCATGCGGTTTGTCAAATCGCTGCCCGGCGATGTGATGGACATCTCACGGCTGGCAAAACAGGGAAAGATGAAGCTGAACATACGGATCGAGGGACTTGAAAAAATACTTGTCACGCATGACCAGACGAGCAACAGGATCGCTTTTGCCATCGTGATCGCCGCCCTGATAATGGGGTCTGCCCAGCTGATCAATTCCGAGGTACCGCCGCTCGTGTACGGGGTGTCTTTGATCGGAATCGTGGGGTTTGCCGCTGCCGCCTTTATGGGTGTATGGCTGCTTCTGGCGATAATTAAGCGGGGCCGGTTGTAGCGATCCGGGAAGGACGGAGGACAAATGGGAACAAGACCGGTTATCAGGATCGGCCATTTGCGGATAGCCGATCATCTATTGCTGGGTGTTACGGCGGACCGGGTTCGAAAGGGGGAACTTGAGTTTTCCGCTTTTGAGCTTGACGCCGTGGCGGTGTCTTCATGGCGGGACCTTGCCGATGATCTGGAAAATGACCGGCTGGAAGGGGCCTTTATGCCGGTACCCGCCGCTATGTCGCTTTTTGAAAACGGCGTGGCCCTCCGGCTTGTGATGTTTGTCGACAGGGGCCGGAGTCTGTTTGTGAAGAACCGGAATGCGGATATCCGGTGTGTAAGGGAGTTTAAAGGCAAAACAGTGCTCACCCCCGATCCTTTTTCAGTCCAGCATATGCTGCTGCACAGGCTCTTTTCGGCCGACGGCCTTACATTCGGCAGTGAAAGGGAGGGTGATCCGGATGTGATCGCCGAGTCCTTCCCCTCTAACGTGATTGCCGAGATACTGACCAATGATCCGGACAGAGATATTGGCGGCGCCGTACTTTTCGAGCCTTTTGCCGGCCGCGTGATCCGTTCAGGGGCCTGCGAGGTGTTCCTGCGGACGGAAGACATGTGGCATGCCCATCCCTGTTGCGGTTTCGTCCTGAAGGACCGGGTTTTTGACGCCTTTCCACAGGGGGCGGAGATCCTTGTAAACGCGCTTGTGGCATCGGGACGAATGCTGGCGGCGGAAAAGGCGGAAGAGATCCGGCCGTATGCCGACGCATTCCTGGGAAAGGCGGATGGCCCTGCGGGCGATATGCTGTCGGAGATCCGCGGCATGTTCGCGCCGTCCATGGTTTTCCCCGACAGGGATGCGCTCGGGAAGATGCAGCATTACATGACCCGCCATATGGGGATCATGGAGAAGGAACTGGATCTTGAAACCTTTGTCAAAGCGGGTTATGTTTAGGGGCGCGATCCCGAGGGGAGATGGTGGTGCCGGTTTGAAAATAGAAACTGAAAAACTGTACAAAAAATTTCAGGGGTTTGATAAAAAAGAGCGTATGGTGCTCGAGGATATATCCTTTACGATCGATCCGGGGGATTTCATCATCATTCTGGGCGAATCCGGCTGCGGCAAGACAACGCTTTTAAATATTATCGCGGGATTCGAGCGGCCGACGGCCGGTCGGATAACCGCCGACGGAGAGGAGATCACCACTGTGCATCCGTCCAGATCCATGCTGTTTCAGCAGCCGGCCCTGATCCCGTGGCTCAGTGTAAAAGAGAATGTGGCCTACGGCTGCCGCATCAGGGGGGATACCCACCTGCTTGAATACCGGATAAATCAGTTCCTTGAAATAATGGGACTGTCGGGTTTCGGCGGGATGAAGCCGGATGCCCTCTCTTTGGGGATGGCGCACAGGGTGTGCCTGGCCAGGTCGCTGGTGGGGCATCCCGAAGTGCTGCTCCTTGATGAACCGTTTGCGGCACTGGACACATTTACGCAGGCCCATATCCAGGAAGAGATGGTCAATCTGTGGCTCAGCGAGAAATTCACAGCGGTTTTTGTCACTCACGACATAGACGAGGCCGTCTATTTCGGCAGCAAAATTGTCCTTCTGAGCGGCAGTCCCGCGACAATCAAGGAGATATACGAAATTAACGAACCCCATCCCAGAGATAAGGAAGGCCGCACCTTTAAAAATATCAGACGGGACATTATGGATAAATTCAAAGACTCCTACATGGCCAGACGGATGGTTGTGGAATGATACCGGATCCTGAAAATAACCGCCGCCGGCGCTTTATAAAAGGATCGGCCGCCTGCCTTGCCGGGATGTTCCTGCCGGGCTCCCCGCGGGCTGACTCAAACGGGGCGCCCCTGAAACTGGGCTACCTGCCGATTACCGATGCCACCCCCCTTCTGATCGCCCATGCGCTGGGATACTTTGCCCAGGAGGGCGTTGAAGTGGACAAACCGGTTATGGTAAGGTCCTGGAAAGTGCTGGTGGAATCATTCCTCACGGGAAAATTCGACCTGACGCACATGCTTTTTCCCATTCCGGTCTGGATGCGGTTTCGACAGAATATCGGCATTAAAGTGCTCGCATGGAATCATACCAACGGCAGTGCGGTGACAGTGAACGGCAATTCAGACATAAGGGGTTTCGCCGATTTCGGTGGCCGGCGGATTGCCGTACCGTCCTGGTACTCCATGCACAACCTGATCCTTCAGATGGGTATTCGAAACAGCGGCCTGAAGCCGGTGATCAATCCCCATTCAGCCACTGTCGGTCCAGACGAGGTCAACCTTTTTCTCCTTTCACCGCCTGAGATGCCGACGGCCCTGCTGGGAAAGAAAATCGACGGATTTATCGTGGCCGAACCGTTTAACGCCCTTTGCAAAGCGAGATTCAAGGCGCGGATAATGCGGTTCACCGGCGATATGTGGAAAAACCATCCGTGCTGTGTGGTGGTATGCAGTGAGCGCTTGACAGAGCGGCGGAGCGACGCGGTGCAGAGGGCGGTAAATGCCATTGTGCGGGCGCAGATGTGGTGTGGCCGGAATATGGCGGAGACGGCGTATCTCCTGAGCCGGGAAGGCAAAGGGTACCTGCCGGTACGGCAGCATATTTTGAAACGGGTGTTTGGGGATCTGCCGGAAAAAGAGCTGAAACACCCGGGCTGGGATGTTTCCAGGATCGGCTTCCAGCCGTATCCGTATCCGTCGGCCACCCGGTTTATTGTCGAACAGATGCAGAAAACGGTGGTAGAGGGAAACAAAGCGTTTCTTGACGGCCTTGATGCGGCAGCCGCCGCAGATGAACTGGTGAATGACGCCTTTGTGATGAAAGCGGGTGAAAAGACCGGCCTGTTTGATCAGCCGGGGTTCCGGGAAAAGGACGGGGCGTTTACAAGGGAAGAGGTAGTTGACGTCAATTAAGAAAACGACATACAGCAGATCGAAGAGAGAAAGTCTGAGTGCGGTATTCCGGATTACCGATTCCGGGCTGAAGTACGAGGTGATCGGATTTGTCTTTTTTATTCTGGTGTGGGCGGCGCTCTCCTCGTTTGTTTTTACCAGAGAAGGTTACGAGCAGTTTCATGGATTTCTTCCGCTTCCTTCAATAAAGGCGTTTTTCTCTTTTTTGAGCCAGCAGCGTTTCTGGATATCGGTCGGGGCCAGCCTGAGACGAATCGTGGTGGGAATATTTATCGCTGCGGCTATCGGCATCCCTGCCGGTATACTGGTCGGTTTCTACCCTATGGTAAGGCGGTTGACCTATTCGCCGATTCAGTTTCTGCGCATGATAAGCCCGCTTTCATGGATGCCGGTGGCCCTGCTGGTCTTTACAAGTTTTGAATCGGCGGTCTGGTTCCTGATTGTGATGGCCTGTGTCTGTCCCATCATTCTCAATACGGCGGCCGGTGTACTGAATATCGATGCCAGGTGGATCAAAATGGCCCGGAATCAGGGGGCCGGTAACTTCCAACTGATCAGGACCATTGTGGTGCCGTATTCCATCCCGTACATGATTACAAGCTGCCGGCTGGCGCTGGGCATTGCCTGGATTGTGCTGGTGCCGGCCGAATTTCTCGGCGTTTCAAGCGGACTGGGATACCTGATAAATGATGCCCGGGATACCATGGCCTACGACAACCTGATGGGGATGATCATCGCCATCGGGGCCCTGGGCTTTGTCCTGGACAGGATGCTTCAGAAGCTTCAGAGAATTTTTAGCTGGACATGGGTTGAGTAAATAGGATAGAATTAGCAAACGATTTTTAAGGAGTTTACTTATGGCTGCAGATCCGAATATAAAGGTTTTGGTTGTGGATGATTCAGGCACCATGCGGGTGATGTTCAAGCAGATGCTGAACAAGGCCGGATTTGAAAATATCGTTATGGCCGTCAACGGTGAAGACGGCATGGAAAAGGTGAAATCCGAGAAACCGGATCTTGTGGTGAGCGACTGGAACATGCCCAAGAAAGACGGACTGGAATTTTTAACGGAATTGCGGCAGACCGAGGAATTCAGGGACCTTCCTTTTATCATGGCCACCGCCCAGGCGGACATGGAAAGACAGGCCCAAGTCAGAGACGCCGGCGGCAACGGCCATGTGCCCAAACCGTTTGACGAGAATCAGATTAAAGGCGCCATTATTAAGGTATTTGCCCCTGAAGAGGAGAAACAGGGGCCTGCAGCGAAAAAACGGCAGGTGATCGGCGGAAGGGTGGAACTGAAGGTGGCCCATATCCAGATAACGGATCACCTGGCACTCGGGGCCCTGAAGCACCGCATCGACAACGGCGAGGTCGAGCCGACACATTTTGACCTGACCACCTCCCTTATGCCGGGATGGAATCCGATCCAGGAGGGCCTGGAAAACGGGGAAATCGACTGCGCCTTTGTGCTGGCACCCATTGCAATGGATCTGTTTGCGTACGATTCCCCCATACAGCTGGTCCTGTTCGCCCACAGAAACGGCAGCACCTTTGTCAGAAGCCGGAATTACGATTACCGGTTCGATTCCCTGCAGAGCTTTTACAAGTACAAAGTGGTGGATATTCCCCACAAGATGTCGGTTCATCATATGCTGGCATACAAGTTTCTCAAGGAACTGGGGCTGAAACCCGGCGTGCCCGGTAAAAAAGCGATAAACGTCCGGTTTGAAGTGGTGCCCCCGGTCAAGATGCCGGAAATCATGAAGGAAAATGAAGACGTGGCCGGATTCATGGTAGCCGAGCCCATTGCCACAAATGCCGTGTACAAGAATATCGGTGAGCTTGAGTTCCTGTCGGCCGCCCGGTGGGAAAACCATCCCTGCTGTGTTGTAGCGGTGCAGAAAGACTATATTGACAAATATCCCGAAGCGGTTCGGGAGTTTGTAACCCTTCTTAAAGAGACCGGCGAGTATATTGAAGATGACAAGGACAGGGCGGCCGGGATCGCTGTCGGATTTCTCGATCCCGAGGGCAAGCTCGGCCTGAATGTGGAGGTGCTCAGCAACGTGTTCTCCCAGCCCCAGGCGATCAGATGGGACGGTCTGGATCCGGTTGTCGCGGATCTGGATCATATTCAGCGGTATATGCATGATGTAATGGAAATCGGAAAGACAATCGATCTTGAAAAGTTTGTTGACAGCAGATTTTGCCGGTAAACGATACATTCTTAAAAAGAGTTAAGCGAGGTGGGTATGAAAATCACGGATCCTGATGTCATAAAAGACGGCGAAAAGGATTTGTTCGAGGCGATAAAGGAAGATCTCGATTTAAACCGGATACGCGAGATTTTAAAAGAGAAGGTGGCCCCTGATGCGCTTGAGTCAGAGGGCGGCAGTATTGTGGTTCACGAGAACCGCATCGCTTTCAAACTCGACTTCAGGCTGGTTCTGAGGGGCAGCCTGATGTTCGACAGGGAAGGCAATTATATACCGGAAGGAGACGAGACCGTCCCGGAAGCGCCCCGGTCGGCAGAGACGGATCCGGCCGCATCCGCCCCGGCGGCGGACGGTTCGGCATCGGATAGTCCCGAAACCGGGGAGACGGCCGCCGATACCGGCGAGAAAGAGGTGTCTTCCGGCGAACCAGAGAGTGGCGGAGTGGATCTGGAGGATCTGGAGGCGGATCTGGACAGTGACGCGTCCTCAATAGATGATGACATCGACGATATTTTAAAAGAGAGCCGGGAGTTCTGGGAGCAGAAAAAAGAATAGACCGGCTGATTGTTGGATGCAGTTTTCTCCCGGACCCCGGACAATAAAAGCCCTCGGTATTACCTCCGGCGGGCTTGACAGTATTCTGGCCGCCCTTCTGTTAAGGGAGCAGGGAATAGATGTTTTCTGGATCTGTTTTGAAACCCCTTTTTTTTCGTCTGAAGCCGCAATTCAATCGGCCCGGTCAATCAACATCCCCATCAGGACAAAAGACATAACAGACCCCTATCTTGAGATGCTCAGATCGCCGCAGGCGGGATACGGCAAAAATATGAATCCCTGCATGGACTGTCATGCGCTCATGTTTCACATGGCGGGCGCCGAGATGAAACAGACCGGCACCGACTTCCTGTTCAGCGGAGAAGTGGTGGGGCAGCGCCTCAAGTCCCAGACAAAAAATGCCATGCGGTATGTGGAAAAGCACTCCGGGTACGACGGCTATATTTTAAGGCCTTTGAGCGCCCGGCTTCTGCCTGAGACAATCCCGGAAAAAGCGGGATGGGTGGATCGCGGAAAACTGGGGGATATTTCCGGCAGATCGCGGTCCCGGCAGATCGAGATGGCAGCGCATTTCGGTGTCACGGCGTATCCGACCCCGGCCGGTGGATGTCTCTTGACCGACAGCAACTATTCAAGACGGCTCCGGGATCTCATGTCTGTGCAGGAAACGTTTGAGAAGCGGGAACTCTACCTTTTGAAATACGGCCGCCATTTCAGGCTGGCCGGCAAGGTAAAGGTGATCGTCGGCAAGAGTAAGAAGGACAATCAGGAGATCTGCAGTTTTTACCGAAAATCGGCGGATCTTCTTATCCGGCACGCGTCTCTTCCCGGACCGGTTGTGCTGATGCCGGCCGGCTGTTCACGGGAAAGGGCGGAAGCGGAGACCGGTGCCGCCATATGCGCCGCCTACAGCAGGGCGCGCACCGGTGACACAGCGGATATCACCATAACCGGGCCTGAAGGTCATCGCACGGTTCAGGTGGTGACACCACCTGCCGCTGAATTCAGACATCTCATGATCTGATGGGCGGGTGGTCGCTGATTGGCCCTGAGCTGACCGCAGGCGGCCGAAATATCCTGCCCCTTGCTTTTTCTGACGATCGCTGTCATCTGTTTGTCAAGAAGGATCTGGAGAAACCGGCTGACTTTCGCTTCCGAAGGCCTTTTGAAAGCGCTTGCGTCATGCGCGTTGAACGGGATCAGGTTCACCTTGGACCGGATGGGCGCCAGCATCCGGCACAGCTGCAGGGCATCCTTGTCGGAGTCGTTGATGTCCGCTATCAGGATGTATTCAAATGTAATTTTGTTTCTCGGTTTCATGGGGAAGGTCCGGCATGCCATGAGAAGGTCTTTCAGGGGATATTTCCGGTTGACGGGCATCAGCATGGAACGGGTGGTGTCATCCGTCGCATTCAGAGATACGGCAAGGTTGGCGCGGGTATCCGTCCCGAGTTTTCTGATATTCGGCACGATACCGGCTGTCGAGACGGTCACCCGTCTCGGGGAGAACTTCAGTCCGAAGTCCGTGTCGGTAATGGTGTCGAGGGAGGCCAGTACCGCGTCGTAATTGGCAAGGGGTTCCCCCATGCCCATGAAGACAATGTTTGAAAGCGGGGCGGCTTCTTTTTTCGCGGCAAGATACTGTTTTATATCCCGGATCTGTGAGGTGATTTCAGCCGAAGAAAGGTTTCGGATAAAGCCGCCCATGGCTGTGAGGCAGAACCGGCATCCCATGGCACACCCCGCCTGGGAACTGATGCACAGCGTGTAATGGTCCTTCTCCGGTATCAGTACCGACTCGATATAAACACCATCTGCCAGCCGGAACAGAAACTTTTCGGTTCCGTCCGAGGATATTTCGGTGGTTTCCAGCGACAACCGCGGCAGGACAAAGTGGGTGTTCAGCTTTCCTCTCAGCTCTCTGCTGATATCCGTCATCTGATCAAAATTGTCCGCGTTGCGGATATAGAGCCACTTGAAGATCTGTCTGGCACGGTAGGGCTTGATCCCGTTTTCTTCGAGCCAGTTTTCAAGCGTTTTTTTCGGGTAATCCAGTATGTTTTCCATGGGTATCTCTTTCTGAAATCCGGCAGCCGGATTTTTCATCCGGCTTGATTGGTTGTTTTCAAACCGGGGGGCTATGCCCCCGGTTACAACCGTCAACGATTGAAACACTTACGTGTTTTGTTTTGTATGCAGTCGCATCTCTTGCGAGCCACCCGCTTCGCGGGTGGTCGTTGACTACAAAACCGCAGCAAAAGCGCGCATTATCGGTTCATTTGTCTGCTGGCATTCCCGTTTGCATGACCACTGCAGACCCTTCCCATATTACCGGTTTAATCGATAAGGTCAAGGGGTGTTTGGGTTCCCGTGGCTGATCCAATGAATATTTTCTTGACATAACATGAAATATAGTTTAATTTTAATGGCTTTAGGAAGAGTTGTCTGATTTCAGATGGATAATACCGGACGGATTGCGTTTATGTTTGATAATTTAAGTGACAAGCTGGATGCTGTATTCAAGAAGCTCAAGGGTCACGGCACCCTCAATGAGAAGAACATTGAAGGCGGCCTGAAACAGGTACGCATGGCCCTGCTCGAGGCTGACGTCAATTACAGGGTGGTCAAGAAAGTCATATCGGACATAAAAGAGCGGGCCCTCGGACAGGAGGTGATGGAGAGCCTTACACCGGGACAGCAGGTGGTGAAGATCGTCAAGGAAGAGTTCACCCGGATGATGGGGGACACCCATGAAGGTCTCGATCTGCAGGGAAGAATACCGGTTTCCATAATGCTCGCCGGTCTGCAGGGATCCGGCAAGACCACTACGGCGGGAAAATTGGCCCGGTTTCTGCGCGGGAAAAACAGAAAACCGTTTCTGGTGCCGGTGGATGTATACCGGCCGGCCGCTATCGATCAGCTGAAAAAAATCGGGAAACAGCTTGACATCCCGGTATTTGATACAAGGGTCGATGCCGACCCTGTGGATATATGTACCCGTGCCAGGAAAGAAGCCGCACAGAAAGGATATGATACGCTGATCCTGGATACCGCGGGCAGGCTTCACCTGAACCAGGAGCTGATGGAAGAGCTTGAAAGAATAAAGAAAGCACTGACACCGTTGGAGATACTTCTGGTGGCCGATGCGATGACGGGCCAGGATGCGGTTAACATCGCGGAGGCATTTGATGAGCGCCTTGACTTGAGCGGCGTGGTGCTGACCAAGATGGACGGTGATGCCAGAGGCGGTGCGGCGCTTTCCATCAAGGCGGTTACCGGTAAGCCCCTGAAGTTCATAGGGGTTGGAGAAAAAGCGGATGCCCTGGAACCTTTTCACCCGGACCGCATGGCCGCCAGGATCCTCGGCATGGGGGACACCCTCTCTTTTATCGAGAAGGCACAGGAAGCGGTTGATAAAAAAGAGGCGGAAAAACTTGAAAAGAAGCTCAGGAAAAATGCTTTCACCCTGGAAGATTTCAGAAATCAGATGAACCAGGTCAGGAAGATGGGCTCTATAAAGGATATGATGGGCATGATCCCCGGGGTTAACAAAAAACAGCTCAAGGGGTTGAATATTGATGACAAGGAGTTTGTCAAGATCGAGGCGATCATCAATTCCATGACGCCCGAGGAGCGGAGAAAACATGGTATAATCAAAGGAAGCAGAAAAAAACGGATCGCAAACGGCAGCGGTACGAAAATTCAGGATGTAAACAAGCTTCTCAAAACTTATACTCAGACGATGAAAATGGTTAAAAAGTTTAATAAAGGCGGTATGCGCTCGCTGCAGGGCATGCTTCCGTTTTAAGGAGTGAATTGAGCATGGCGGTAAGAATCAGGTTGACAAGGAAAGGCACAAAGAAAAAACCCTTTTACAGGATTGTGGCTGCTGATGTGGAGTCTCCGCGGGACGGCAGGTTTCTGGAATCTCTGGGGACCTATGATCCCATGATGGACCCGGCGGCGGTAACGCTGAACAAGGAAAGAGTGCAGCACTGGCTGGGCGAAGGTGCCAAGCCGACGGACACGGTCAGGAGCATTTTAAAAAAGCAGGGGCTATAGAGTAAACGAAAGCTCTGCTTAGGCGTGTGGTAATTCCCCATTTTTCAACACCCCATACAAAGGAGAGGTCGTTATGAAAGAGTTGATTGAGTACATTGCAAAGGCACTGGTTGACAATCCTGATCAGGTTGAAGTTACTGAGGTTGAAGGTGGTCAGACATCTGTTCTGGAACTGAAAGTGGCAAAGGAGGATCTGGGGAAAGTAATCGGGAAACAGGGCAGATCCGCCCGTGCCATGAGGACGATACTGAGTGCCGCTTCGACCAAAATGAAAAAGCGGACGGTACTGGAGATCATCGAATAATTTAATGACGGAAAAAACTCTGTTTACCATTGGAAGGGTGACCGGAGTTCACGGGCTTTCCGGAAATCTGAAAGTCCAGTCATATGCCGAGTCAATCGACATATTTGACCCGGGGTCTCGAGTACTTTTGCGCTCATCCGGCAGCAGGGGTTACTGGTACGAAATTGTAAAGGCCTCTCCTTATAGAAAGGGGGTTCTTCTTTCGTTAAAAGGGGTTGAGGATATTGCCGCGGCGGAATATCTGAAGGGGAAAGACATTTTTATTTCAAGGCAAAACCTGCCTGAACCCGGGGAAGACACTTTTTTCTGGCAGGACCTGATCGGCCTTGAGGTGGTTGACAGAAACAGGGGGCACCTCGGCAGTATTGCGCACATTTTTTCCACGGGCGCCAATGATGTCTTTGTGGTAAAACAGGCGGGATCCCGGGAAGAGACGTTGGTACCTGCCGTAAAGTCTGTTGTCCGCCGGGTGAGCGTGGCGGACAAAACAGTGGAGACGGAGATCCCTGAAGGGTTGTAATGGAATTTGTCGTATTAACGCTTTTTCCGGAGCTGATTCAGCCTTTTTTCCGGTCCGGGGTTCTGGGCAGGGCATTCGAAAACGGGATCGTTTCGGGCAGAGCGGTCAATATCAGGGATTTTGCTACGGACCGGCATCATACCGTTGATGACAGGCCGTATGGCGGCGGCTGCGGCATGGTGATAAAACCGGCGCCTTTGGATGCCGCTCTACGGGACGTGAAAAGGCGAACACCCGGTGCCCGGACCCTGCTGATGACACCTCAGGGAACCACTTTCACGCAGGAAAGAGCCCGTTGCTTTGCCGCCGGGGAAAGCGGGCTTGTTTTTGTCTGCGGCCGGTATGAAGGTATTGATGAGCGTATATACCAGGCCCATGTGGATGAAGAGGTTTCCCTGGGGGATTTTGTCATGAGCGGGGGAGAGCTGGCGGCGATGGCCGTTATTGATGCGGTGGCAAGGCTTATCCCGGGTGTGCTGGGGAAAGAGCAGTCGGCCGAGACCGATTCATTCAAAGGTGATCGGCTTGAATATGCGCATTATACAAGGCCGATGGATTTCAGGGGAAGAAAAGTGCCCAAAACCCTTCTGTCGGGGAATCATGGAGAGATCGAGGCGTTCCGGGAACGGTCGTCACTTTTGAGAACGCTGATCAAGCGGCCGGATCTTTTTGAAAAGCGCAGGCCCGACAAACAGGAAAAGCGTGTCCTGACGGAGTTGTGCCGGGAGATAGAGCGGTTTGTCAAAGAGTAGTCTCCATCTGGCCCTGATCCATTCCCCTGTGCTGAACAGAAACGGCGATACGGTCAGTGCCGCACTGACAACGATTGATCTTCATGATATTGCAAGGGCGGCCCTGACCTACGGTGCAGACGGTTTCTACGTGGTTACGCCGTTTGAAGATCAGCAGGCGCTGGCCGAAAAAGTGATCGATCACTGGGTCAGGGGGGCGGGCGGCACGTTGAATCCCGATCGGAAAGCCGCGCTGGCACTTGTTGAAGTGGCGGCTTCTTTTGAAGAAGTTTGCGCCCGGATCAAAGAGAGGGAAGCAGGCGGAATGGTCAATATCGCCACCAGTGCAAAAGACGGCCATGAAAATACAATTTCAGTGGCGGATCTGAGCCGCATGCTGGCGGAAGGCGGGGCATACGTCCTGAATTTCGGCACGGCATGGGGGCTTTCAGGTGAGTTCATTGCAAAGTGCGATTATGTGCTGGCCCCCATAAAGGGGCGGGGGGCATACAATCACCTTTCAGTCAGATCCGCGGTGTCGATATATTTGGATAGAATTGTTAACTTTCAATGAAAACAGATTGCTGTAGCGGCAGGAGGCGTTTATGTCGGAAATAATCAAACAGATAGAGAGAGAACAGATGCGGATCGATTTGCCCGAGTTCGGTTCCGGGGATACCGTGAAGGTCCACGTCAAGATAAAAGAGGGTGAAAAAGAACGTATTCAGTTATTTAAGGGCGTTGTCATCAAAAAGACAAAAGGGCTCGCTGACGCCCGCTTTACCGTCAGAAAAATTTCAGGCGGGGTCGGGGTGGAAAGAATTTTCCCCCTTCATTCCCCGTCGATAGAAAAGATCGAGGTGGTTTCCCGCGGCCGGGTCAGGCGGTCCAAACTGTATTATCTGCGGCAGCTTCGCGGAAAAGCGGCAAGAATCCGGGAAAAAAGAACAGCCTGAAACGGCTGTTCAGCCGTATCGTTGCGCAGCCCTCCGCCGGGCTGCACTTTGGTGAATGACGGCGCTCCGGCGGCATGGATGGCGGGAAGGAACCCCTTTTTATGCGACAGTTTGAGAATGAAGCCGTTGCCAGTGGATACAGCGTTATAGCCGGTCTGGATGAGGCCGGCAGGGGACCGCTTGCGGGCCCGGTGGTGTCGGCATCCGTGATATTTGAGACCGGATTTGACGATCCCGACATAAAAGATTCCAAAAGGCTTTCTGCCCGGATGCGGGGAAAACTCTACCGGCGGATAAAGGAGAGGGCCCTGTGCGTGGCCACCGGTGTCGTGGAGAACGGTGATATCGATCGGCTGAACATTCTGAAGGCCTCGCTCGTCTCCATGGAAAAAGCCTTGCACAACCTGGCCTTGAAACCGGATTACCTGCTGATCGACGGAAAATTCGGCATCAACTCGCCTATTCCTCAGAAGCCGGTGATAAAAGGAGATTCAAGGAGTATCTCCATTGCCGCCGCCTCCATAGTGGCCAAGGTGGAAAGGGACGTCCTGATGGCTGAGATGCATCTGCAATACCCTGAATACGGTTTTGACAGACACAAAGGATATCCCACACCGGCGCATAAAAAAGCCATAATTGCATACGGCCCTTGTCCTGTTCACCGGCTCACGTTCAAAGGGGTAAAAGAGGTGGTCCTTGTCGAGTAACGCCCAGGCAAGAGGGAAAAAGGGGGAAGATATGGCC
The DNA here is from genome assembly GCA_964478245.1 of uncultured Desulfobacterales bacterium. Taxonomy (GTDB): domain Bacteria; phylum Desulfobacterota; class Desulfobacteria; order Desulfobacterales; family Desulfobacteraceae; genus CAYZHB01. Next base: position 24,499 of record CAYZHB010000026.1, read on the forward strand.
GTCTCCTACCTGAAAGAGGCGGGGATGGCCATTCTGGAGCGGAATTTCCGGGTCAGGGGAGCTGAAGTCGATATTGTCGCCCAGGACGGGGATGTAACCGTTTTTGTCGAAGTCAAGTCAAGGCGGAGTCTGAAAAAAGGGTGGCCCGGGGAATCGGTGAATGCCGCAAAACAGCGGAAAATTCGTCTCGGGGCATTACACTATTTAAAAAAAATGAAGCTCGCCGGTAACGCAAGAATCCGGTTTGATGTGATTGAGATTCTGGAAGGCGAAGGGGAGGCGGATATCCGGCTCGTAAAGAATGCCTTTGCCCCTGACGGTGACGGATTTTAGCATGCACCAGACAGCCGATAAAACCGCCGGTACGCTGTATGTGGTGGCCACCCCCATCGGTAATCTCGACGATATGACGTTTCGGGCCGTCAGGATCCTGAAATCGGTCGATTTTGCGGCTGCCGAAGATACACGCCATACAATGAAACTTTTTTCCCGTTTTGACATCCAGACAGAACTGGTTTCTTTGAACGAACACAACGAGGAGAAAAAGGCGGCAACCATTGCCGAAAAACTTACGAAAGGGAAAAGCGCCGCACTTGTTTCCAGTGCCGGTACCCCGTCGGTATCGGATCCCGGATTGCGACTTGTCCGGGTGCTGACAGAAAAGGGGATCGCCATTGTGCCCGTGCCCGGCTGCTCGGCCGCGGTGGCGGGTTTGAGCGTGGCGGGACTCCCCACGGACGCGTTCCGCTTTTGCGGCTTTCTGTCCAAAAAGACAGGAAAGAAGGCCGGAACTCTGTCCGCCTTAAAAGATGAGCGGGCCACCCTGATCTTTTATGAATCCCCCCGGCGGGTGGTGGATTTGATGGAAGCGTGCATTGACGTGCTCGGGAACAGGCCGGCCATGCTGGCAAGAGAGATGACCAAACTGCACGAGGAATATATAAGGGGGCCGCTTTCGCATATTATTGAGAAGCTGAAACAGAGAGATTCGGTAAAGGGGGAATGCACTCTTTACATAAAAGGGGCAGATAAAAACCGGGTCGATCCGGACGTCCGGGCACATCTGGAAGATCGGATCGCCGAATATCTCCGGCAGTCAGATCGGGGAACATCACAAACGGCCAGAGATATTGCCCGGGAATTTTCACTTTCCAGAAAGGAAGCCTACACGCTCGTGTTAAAATTCAAGGAACAGCTGGGCGGCCATTGAGCGTGAATTTTTGCACCGATACCGCTCCTTTCCCTGCGTATCCAGGGAAGGGACACAAGGCATCGCTTCTCTATTGACATCGATAACCAAACTCTCTAACATAACGCTATTCAAAGATATATGAAATTTTAGGATTGACCATGAAAGATGATCTGGCAAAAGTGCAGGACCAATATCTGCTGAAAGTGATTAAAAGCCTTAACCGGCATATTTTTGTCATATCGGAAAATTACGATATCCTGGCAGCCACGACAGGAAACACTGTCAGCGAGAAACAGATGGGGATTGAGGATATCAAGCACAAGAAATGTTATAAAACGTTTTTCAATGAAGACAGACCGTGCGAGACCTGCCCCGCGGCCACGGCGAAAGTGAAAGACAGCTCGGTTCTGCGGCGTATCAACAATGACGGTTTCCGGGCCACCTGTATATACGCCTATCCCATGGAGGACCCCGAAACCGGGGACAGAACAATTGTGGTCCTCGATTTCAATCTGCCGATTCTTGATTCACGGGATGAAGAGCGGACCGTGTCAAGTGTATTCCTGCGGAACCTTATCTCAAGCGCTGCCGACGGGATAATAGCGGCCGATATGACTGGCAAGGTGATTATCTTTAACAGAGCCGCCACCCGGATTACCGGATACACCAAAGAGGAGGCAATGGAAACGCTTGATATCCGAAGTATTTATCCGTTGGGAGACGCCAAGAAGATCATGAACAGACTGCGAAGTGACAATTACGGCGGTAAAGGGTTACTGCCCCCCTACAGGCAGACATGTCTCCGGAAAGACGGGACCCCCGTTCCCATCAGCCTGACAGCGTCAATTGTATACGAAGGGGAAAAAGAGATCGCCACCATGGGTTTTTTCCATGATCTGACCGAGACAATCCGCATGGAAAAAGAACTTAAAAAAACCCAGACCCAGCTTCTCCAGGCTGAAAAGATGTCTTCTCTTGGAAAACTTTCAGCAGGCGTGGCCCATCAGCTGAACAACCCCCTCGGCGGTATCACCCTGTTTGCCCAGCTCATGCTTGAGGAGCACGATCTGTCTGAAGCGGCGAAAATGGATATAAAACAGATAAAAAAAGAAGCGGAAAGGTGCAGATCGATTGTCAAGGAGCTGCTTGAATTCTCCAGACAGACCACAAAAGAGGTGAAACTTTACAATGTGAACGAGCTCGTCGACAGAACACTTTTTTTGCTGAAAAATCAGTCAACCTTCCAGAACATCCGGATTGTCAGGGAATTTTCTCAAGATCTTCCCGAAGTCTATGCCGATGTTCAGCAGCTCAACCATGTGTTTATGAATATCATTCTGAATGCGGCGGATGCCATGGAAGGTAACGGCACACTGTTGCTCGCAACGTCGTTTGAAAAAGAGAAAAACAGTGTGACAATCGAAATTTCAGATACGGGAACCGGTCTTGAAGAGGAGATCCTTAAAAACATCTTTGATCCGTTTTTTACCACCAAAGAGGAGGGGAAGGGCACCGGTCTGGGACTCAGCATGGCCTACGGTATCGTTGAAAACCATAACGGGAAACTTTCGGCACACAACAATGAAAACGGCGGCGCCACTTTTGTGATCGAGCTGCCGGCGCCGGAAGATTCAAGCGGCACGGAAAGCCCCGGTTGATCTTTCCACGTCATTTGCCCGTGGAACAGCATAAATTCGCGGTCTTTAATTTTCGGTTGACATAATAATCCACGATAGATTAGAGTAAAAATAAATATTATTCATCCAACAATTTCATCAAAGGAGAAAACCATTATGAATGATAAAAAAAGAATTCTTGTTGTTGATGATGAGCCCGACTTTGCTTCCATTGTACAAAACAACCTTAAAAAAGAGGGGTTTGATGTAGATGTGGCATACGACGGTGTTGAAGGGCTTGAAAAAGTAAAATCCAACCCTCCTGATGTGATTGTTTTAGACGTTATGATGCCTGAAAAAGACGGGTACGAAGTCTGTGCCGAACTGAAAAAAGATCCCAAACTTCAGAATATCCCCATCCTGATGCTGACAGCGGTCGCCGACCATGTGGGATCCACACGCTACTCCCATGCGGACGGAATGAGTATGGAGGCGGATGATTATCTTCCAAAGCCGGCATCTGCCGAACAGATAACCGAAAGTGTCAAAGGGCTTCTTTAAACATAACCACGCTGTTTATTGGTTGTTGAAAACCGGGGGCTATGCCCCCGGTTACAACCGTCAACGATTGAAACTCTTGCGGGGTTTTGTTTTGTATGCATTCGCATCTCTTGCGAGCCCGACCTATGGCCGGAACTTCAAGCCACCCGCTTCGCGGGTGGTCTTTGACTTCCTGAATACTTATCAAATATCCAGCAATAAACCGCAGGTGTTATAGTGCATGAAGCTTTTCTGCCTGTTCAGTGACGAGAGGGTTTTCAGATCCAAATCCCCGTTGGTTTATTCATCTATTTTCAAAAAAATCGGGATCCAGGCGCAATATGTACCGTTTAAAATAAAGCCCGAAGATATCGGCAGTGCCGTTCAAAGTCTGAAAATACTCAATATCGCCGGGGCAAACGTTACCATACCCTACAAGGAAGCTGTCATCCCTTACGTGGATATTCTCTCGGAAGGAGCCAATATCATTCAGGCGGTCAATACCATAACCCTTTCCAACGACCAGCTGAAAGGATACAATACCAACGCCATCGGATTCATGGATACGCTGGAGGAGGCCAGTTTTGACATAAGCGGGAAAACCGCGCTCGTCTTCGGTACCGGCGGTGCCGCAAAGGCGGTTGTGTTTATATTAAACTGGCTGAGAGCGGATTCTGTCACAATCGTCGGACGTTCCGCAGACCGGCTTGGCATGATGGTGAACAAATTCGGCGGCCGGGCGGTTCATCTGAATGCCATCGGCACCTATCCCGTAACGGCTGACATTATTGTGAATGCCACATCTGTCTCAAGTCCTGAAGAGTCGCCTGAATTTGCCCAGATTGTCCGGCGGGCGGAGTTGCGGAATTGTGAACTTGTGATCGACCTGAATTACGGGCGGGAAAAAAATTTCTGGGCCCAGCTGGCCGAATCCAACAATATAACATTCATAGACGGGCTTGTGCCCCTTTCCCATTCCGCGAGAAGAAACTTTAAACTGTGGACGCGGATCGATGTCGACTACCGGGAGTTCAGGCAGGCAGCCATTGAATCAATGTAAACAAGACGGGAAAAAAAAGGACAAAGGAGTATCAAAGGGTGACTTTAACACTGGATGCAAACAAAATCCTTGTGGTTGATGATGAAAAAAGCCTGAGAGACGGGGTTTACAGAATTCTTTCCAGGATGGATTTTGAGGTGTTCCTCGCGGAAACAGGCGAGCAAGGGCTTGATATCATTGACAGGGAGCCGGTGGCAATCGTGCTGCTTGATTTGAAGATGCCGGGTATGGACGGCATGGACGTGTTGAAAAAGATTGCCGCCATGGAAAAAAATATCCTTGTGCTCGTCATAACGGGTTACGCCACAATTGAGACAGCCATTGAAGCCATGAAAATAGGGGCGTATGATTTCATTCCCAAGCCCTATGAACCGGACCAGCTTCGAATTGTTGTCAGAAGGGCAAAGGAAAAATTACGCCTTGAACAGTCCGCCATACAGCTGGAAAAGAAGCAGCAGGAAACCCTCAGCGTATTGAGCACAGAAAGAAGCCGGACCCGTACCATCATCGAGTCGCTTCCCAACGGTGTCATGGTCACGAACCCGGAAGGCAACGTGATGCTGATCAACCCGGCGTGCTGCCAGTACCTGGGAATCGATTTCGCCGATGAGGTCAATCGGAAGAAAACAAAGCCGGTGGAAGCGTATATCGGGGATCAGGCGCTTTGTGAGCTTGCCCGGGATATTTCCAGGGGAAAATACATTGATTACAAGGACATCCCCTCAAAAGAGATCGAGACAAAAGAGGGGAAATTTCTACTGGCGCGGTTACGGCCGGTTATCGGCGAAAAGCAGGAGTGCCTGGGATGCGTGATCAACCTCATGGATATCACATCAATGAAAACACTTGACATGTTGAAATCAGAGTATGTCTCAAAGGTGACCCACGAACTGCGCTCGCCGCTCTCCACCATTCATCAGCAGCTGGATACCGTTATGAAACAAGAGGGAGAGAACAAGGATCAGGATGATCAGGAAATGCTGGCAAGGGCCAAGGAGAAAGTGTACGGCCTGATATCAACGATTGGTGATCTTTTGGATCTCTCCCGGATTGAATCCGGTGCGTCTGCAAAAGAGCCGCAGGACGTAAGGATTGATGAAGTTCTCAAAAACATCACCGACTTTTTGGAGAGCAAAGCAGGGGAGAAAAACCAGACGCTCACCCTGTCCATTGATACGGCGGAATCGCTTCCCCCCATAAAGGCGGATGTGGATACGCTTGAAAGCCTGTTCGGCAATCTCATTGCCAATGCCATCAACTACACGGAAGAGGGCGGGAAAATCCATGTGGCGGCAGAGAAAACCGGCAACAATGTCCGTGTAAAAGTCAGTGATAACGGGATCGGTATCGAGGCCAAGCACATTGACAAGATTTTCGACCGGTTTTACCGGGTGAAAAATGAAAAAACACGGTTCAAGGTGGGGACCGGTCTGGGCCTGCCCATCGTGAAAAATATCGTCGATGCCATGAACGGATATATCGATGTGGACAGCGAAGTCAATAAGGGGTCCACATTTACGGTGATTCTGCCGCTGGATAAGTCAAAAAATGCCGTAACGTAACAACATGAGACCTTTGAATAATACCCTCTTTTGCCCAATTGCTTTGTCAAACGCAAATTTT